>JBFWPS010000050.1:0-10616 GCA_050249855.1 Gammaproteobacteria bacterium | reverse complement strand
TTACTTTTTGGTTTTTATGAACTACGTGAACGAGAATTATTTCGTCAGCTGATCAAAGTTAATGGTATTGGTCCTAAGTTAGCGTTAACGATTTTATCAAGTGTTGAGCCAGATGAGTTTGTGCATTGTATTGCTCAAAGTGACAGTGTACGTTTGGTACGTATACCCGGTGTTGGTAAAAAAACAGCAGAACGTTTGGTGATTGAAATGCGTGATCGCTTAACAGACTGGCATTCTGGTGAAAAGTCAGACAATGGCTTAGCACAATTTAAGATGACAGATATGCAAATGAACGATAAAATACCAGCACAAGAAGCAATCAGTGCCTTGCTCGCTTTAGGGTATAAATTTCCTGAAGCGCAAAAAGCAGTGAACAAAGTGATATTGCCAGAAATGTCTAGTGAAGTAATTATACGTCAAGCTTTAAAACAGATGGTACGTTAAATGAGGGGTAAACGTGCATGATCGAAACCGATCGCTTAGTTTCAGCTGAAGTGGTGCCTGAAGAAGAACGCTTTGATCGAGCGATTCGACCTAAAGCGTTGCAAGATTATATTGGCCAAGCAGCTGTGCATCAACAAATGGATATTTTTATTAATGCTGCGCGCAAACGTCAGGAAGCACTCGATCACGTTTTAATTTTTGGACCACCGGGATTAGGTAAAACAACACTTGCTCATATCATTGCAAATGAAATGGGTGTGAATTTAAAACAAACTTCAGGCCCAGTATTAGAACGTGCCGGTGATTTAGCTGCATTATTAACAAATTTAGAACCACATGATGTTTTATTTGTAGATGAAATACATCGTTTAAGCCCTATTGTTGAAGAAATCCTTTATCCAGGAATGGAAGATTATCAATTAGATATTATGATTGGTGAAGGCCCTGCTGCGCGATCCATTAAACTTGATTTACCGCCCTTTACATTAGTTGGTGCAACCACACGTGCAGGTTTATTAACTTCTCCTTTGCGCGATCGTTTTGGTATTGTATTGCGTTTAGAATATTATTTAAAAGAAGAATTAACGGAAATTGTTTTACGTTCAGGACATATATTACAAGTTAAAATTGATTATGATGGCGCGTTGGAAATCGCAAAACGATCACGTGGAACGCCCAGAATAGCTAATCGTTTATTGCGTCGTGTGCGCGATTATGCTGAAGTGAAAGCAGATGGTGTTATTTCAAAAACCGTTGCAGAAGAAGCATTGGATCTTTTAAAAGTTGATTCATATGGTTTAGATCTTATGGATCGTAAATTATTATTATTAATTATTGAAAAATTTGATGGTGGGCCTGTTGGGATTGATAGTTTAGCGGCTGCATTAAGTGAAGAGCGCGGTACTTTAGAAGATGTAATTGAGCCTTTTTTAATTCAACAAGGTTTCATGATGCGTACACCACGTGGTCGTATTGCAACAGCAGCTGCATTTCAACATTTTGGTTTGAAAGTGCCTGAGAAAAATTTATTAACGGAGGATTAAATGGTTACGAATACAAGCTTACTGGATTATTTTGTAAATGCAGGGCCTGTTGTAAAATCTGTGATGATGTTATTGGTTTTAGCTTCAATTGTTTCTTGGACGCTTATCTTTCAACGAAGTTTATTATTATCTAAAACTAAAAAAATGATGGCAGAGTTTGAAGAAAAATTTTGGTCGGGCATAGAGCTTAATAAATTATATGCTGAGTTAAATAGCCATATGGATGAATTAACGGGCATGGCAAATATTTTTGCTGCAGGTTTTAAAGAGTTTATCCGTTTACGTAAACAATCTAGTTCGCCACAAGCGATTATTGAGGGTTCACAACGTGCTATGCGTATTGCCTTTGCCAGAGAAGTAGATGCTTTAGAACAAAGCTTACCATTGCTTGCAACGATTGGTTCAACCAGTCCTTATGTAGGTTTATTTGGAACTGTTTGGGGAATTATGACTTCATTTCAGGCGCTGGGAAGTTCAGCGCAAGCGGGTATCGCTGCTGTAGCTCCTGGTATTTCAGAAGCATTAATCGCAACGGCTATGGGATTATTTGCAGCCATACCTGCAGTTATTTCTTATAATCGTTTTAATGCGCAAGTTGAACGATTACAAAATCAATATGATACTTTTCAAGAAGAGTTTTCTACTATACTGCATCGTCAAGCGTATGCGGGGTAATGAAAGATGCGAGCGAATAACCGAAGACAAAAAAAAGTAATGTCTGAAATTAATGTAGTCCCTTACATTGATGTGATGTTAGTACTATTAGTTATTTTTATGATTACAGCACCATTATTATCACAAGGTGTTAATGTTAATTTGCCTCAAGCAAGTGCACAACCATTAAAAGAACAAGATAAACAACCGATCATTGTTTCGGTTGATAGAGAAGGTCTTTATTACTTAAGTACAGCCTCAAATGCCGAAGAAGCTTTACCACTTTCAACGATTACTCAACAAGTTGCAAATGATTTAGGATTAGCAAATCAACAAGGGGAAACCCGTAGTGTTTTTGTCAAAGGTGATGCAGCAGTTGATTATGGAAAAGTGATTCAAGCAATGGCCATGTTACAGCAAGCAGGTGTTTCACAAGTTGGTTTAATTACGAATCCTGCCCCTGATATGAAAGGAACGGGTTAAAATGCATGAAAGGCCTACTTCTTATAAATTACCAATTTTTCTTGCAGTATTATTACATTTAATATTGTTATTTTATGTTTTATTTCAATTACGATTAACACCACATGTGAATCTTTCAGCACCGACTATGATGCAGGCTGTGATGATTTCTAACAAAATAGAACAAAGTGCATCTGTAAATCCTGTTGAAAATGATATTCCTAAAAAGATGGCGGAAGTTAAACCGGTAGAAAAACAACAGGTTGTGAAAAAAACCGAAAAAGTCATTGTTAAGAAGGAAGTAGAACCAAAACTTAAACTTGCAGAGAATGATAAAGCTGAAATGAAGTTAGAAGAACAAGCAGAAAAAAAGGAAAAAGAAAAGGAAAAAGCTTTAGCTGAAGAAAAAGCGAAACTAGAAGCTGCCAAAGAAAAAGCAAAAAAAATTAAAGCGGAGAAAGATGCAGCAGAAGAAAAAGCAAAAAAATTGGAAGCAGAAAAAGCACAAGCGAAGTTAAAAGCACAGGAAGAAGCAGAGAAAAAAGCAAAAGCACTGGCAGATAAACAAAAGCATGAACGAGAATCGATGCTAGATGATCAATTAGCAGAAGAGGGTGAGAATTTAGTGAATGCACGTTCTCAGTATTTATCGAATGCTACCGATAAATATACCCCCGCGATATTAAACGCAATTGCACAACATTGGTTAATACCTGATAATGTTGATAAAAAAGCATCGGCAGAAGTCATGATCCGCTTAGCACCAGGTGGTAGCGTTTTAAACGTTCGTTTAGTTAAAAGCAGTGGTGATCAAAATTTAGATCGATCAGCTGTTACGGCTGTTTATAAAGCCTCACCTTTACCTGTGCCTGCTGAAAAGGATTTATTTGAACATTTTCGTGAAATTGATTTAACATTACGTCCTGAAACCGTGGTGGGGACGGGGTGAGGGGGTATTAAAAAGGAGCTATCTATTTTGAAATCTATTCTACGTATCGTTTTATTTTGTATCAGCATTATTTTTATTTCAACGAATGCACAAGCAGCATTACAACTTGAATTAACGCAAGGCATAGCCGGTGCGCTACCAATTGCTATACCCTTATTTGCAGGTGATACAAATTCGCAAGGTTCACCGAATAATTTAACAGATATCATTCGAAACGATTTAAAAAACAGCGGTCGATTTAAATTATTTAACAATATGACGCAAAATCCAACGAGCTTAAGTCAAGTTGATTTTAAATATTGGCAAGATCATAAAATCGATAATTTAGTACTAGGCAGTGTGCGACCTTCTAGTGGAAATTATGAAGTGAATGTTTCTCTACTCGATATATTCAAAGGGATTAGCAATCCTAGTTCAAGTATGATTTATAACGATATTTTTTCAGTTAAAACACGCGATTTTCGACGGTTAGCGCATAAAATTAGTGATCAAATCTACGAACAATTAACGGGTGATAAAGGTATTTTTTCAACGCGAATTGCTTACGTGTTAGTTGAGCAAAATCCTGGGCAAAAGGCACGTTATAAATTAATGGTTGCTGATGCAGATGGTTATGATCCGCGGGCTATTTTAATTTCAACTGAACCAATTATGTCTCCAAGTTGGTCGCCTGATAGTAAACAAATCGCTTATGTGTCTTTTGAGAATAGACGTGCGGGTGTTTACATCAGTAATATTGCTTCTGGTCAGCGTCAGCTGGTTAGTAATTTACCAGGTATCAATGGTGCTCCCGCTTTTTCGCCAGATGGACAGAAACTAGCCATGGCTTTATCTAACACAGGTCAGCTTAAGATCTATGTGATGGATTTAGCAACACATGATTTAAAGAAAATCACAGATGGCTCATCTATTGATACAGAACCTAGATGGTCACCTGATGGATCGGCTATTATTTTTACATCTAACCGTGGTGGTGGCCCACAAATTTATCGATTAACCTTAGGCGATGGTCATATTCAGCGCTTAACTTTTGATGGTTCCTATAATGCGACCGCTTCCTATACACCTGATGGTAAGCAAATAGTATTTCTACATCTTGAGAATAAGCTTTATAATGTTGCAGTTCAGGATTTAAGTTCTGGGAACGTGTCTTTTGTAACCCGTAACACGGATGATTCATCACCGAGTATTGCACCCAATGGCAAAATGGTTCTTTATGCAATAACGGAAGGTTATAAAGGTATTTTGGGAATGTCTTCAATTGATGGAGCTGTGAAATTACGTTTACCATCACCTGAAGGAAATGTGCGTGATGCGGTTTGGTCTGGGTTTAGTTCGTAATAGATATAAAATACTAATTATTGAGGAGTAGTTAATAATGAATTACTTAAATACGGTTCGCAATATTACATTGGCAGTCAGTCTTGTTGCATTAGCAGCTTGTAGTACAACCGGTAAGAATATGAAGCAAAACGTTCCAGCTTATAATCCTGCAGAAGCAACAGCGCAAGGTTTAGGTGATGAATCAACGATTGAAGGTTTAAATACCAGCGTATCACCTTATCGTATGAAAGCACCTTATGATCAAATTTATTTCTTTGCTTATGATAGTAATGTGATTGATAGAGATGATTATGGTTCTATCGATGTTCAAGGTCACTATTTGAATTCACATCCTGGCGCTCGTATTTTAGTAACAGGGAATGCAGATGAAAGAGGTAGCCGAGAATATAATATCGCATTAGGTGAACGTAGAGCACGTGCAGTAGCTGATCGTTTATATATGGCAGGTGCTAGCAAAAACCAAGTGCGAATTGTAAGTTATGGCGCTGAAAAACCAATTGCGCAAGGACACGATGAAGAATCACATATGAAAAATCGTAATGCACAATTAGTTTATGAGCAGAAGTAGGATTTAATTTATAACCCCCTCACCCCAACCCTCTCCCCCAACTTGTTGGGGGAGAGGGTTGGGGTGAGGGGGATTAAATAGTTTGTAGGGTGGGCAAAACGTGCATCGCAGATACGTTAAAAATTTTCAAATGACGTTTCGTGCACCTGTGCCCACCAATCTTTTCTACCAACATCAGGAGAACACATGCGTAAGCAATTAATCATTTTATCATCGTTGTTGATTACAACACTGGCACAAGCTGATGTACCCGTCTATGACGCTTATCAGCATGAAACAGTTAATTCAACTGTTGCGCAGTCTCAACCAGATAATTTTGCTGTGCAAAGTAAATCTTATAAGCCTACAAAGCAAGTGGCGCCTCCTGCACCTGTATCCACACGTAATCTTTCAACAAATCAACGAATAGCGTTATTGGAGCAACAATCTGCGTATCAATCACAACAAAATTATTCGCAGCAAATTGCTAATTTGCAACAGCAAGTTCAAACGCTACAAGGACAACTGGAGGTTTCTAATCATGAAGTTGAAAGATTGCAACAGCAATTACAAAATATGTTTCAAGATTTAGATAATCGAGTTTCAAAATTAGGTGGGCAATCTTCAAATGTAGCTGCTGCTGAATCAGCTAGTGCAGTTTATTCAAATGCAAATGCGGCTAACTCGGTGAATGATGCTAATAAACTTGTGGCTAATAATTCAAATTTGAATAATGCAATAGAGCCAGCTAAAACAGCATTGGTTAATTCAGCAACACAACCAAACCAAGATAATAATTCAGCCAATTTTTTGTCTGATCAAGATGCTTATTTGATGGGGTATAATGCGATTAAAAATCGTAATTATGCACAAGCATCAAAATCTTTGAAAAGCTATATTCAGCAATATCCTAGTGGACAGTATGCAGCAAGCGCGCATTACTGGCTTGGAGAATTATATTCAATTGATGGTAAAACCAATAATGCAATCGCTGAATTTCAAACGGTTGTTCAAAAATATCCGACTGATCCGAAAGTTTCTAGTGCAAAATTAAAAATTGGTTTTTTATATTGTGATAGTGGACAAGTTGACAAAGGTAAAAAACAATTACAAGCAGTTAAAAAAGATTATCCTGGAACGAGTGCTGCTAAATTAGCAACTGAACGTTTGAATGAAATTAATCGTGGATAAACAACAACTTCGTATTACAGAAATATTCTATTCTTTACAAGGTGAAACGCGCACAGTCGGTCTACCGACTGTGTTTGTGCGTTTAACTGGTTGTCCGCTTCGATGTCAATACTGCGATACCGCTTATGCATTTAGTGGCGGCCAAATGTTAACACTTGATGATATTTGTTCTAAAGTCGCATCCTATAAACCCAAATACGTAACCGTAACAGGTGGTGAACCACTGGCACAAAAAGCTTGTATCGATTTACTCAAGTTATTGTGTGATCAAGGTTATAACGTATCCTTAGAAACTAGTGGTGCAATTGATGTGTCATTAGTTGACTCAAGAGTTGTAAAAGTACTGGATCTTAAAACACCCGCTTCTGGTGAATCTTCACGTAATTTATGGTCGAATTTAGAATTTATTCAAACACATGATCAAATTAAGTTTGTGATTTGTGACAGAGATGACTACGAATGGGCAAAGAACATTTTATTTGATTATAATTTAAATCATAAATGTGAAATTTTGTTTTCACCTTCTTATCAACAATTGGCTTTGGCAGATTTAGCAGATTGGATCTTGGTAGACCGCTTAGAGGTCCGCATGCAAATACAACTCCATAAACATATTTGGGGCGATGTAGCGGGGAAGTGATAATAAGTCTAGGCTGGATTATGAAAGTAGGGTAGGCAAAGCGCGTATGCATTAACGCCGTCATTGCGAGGCCCGGGTTGTTTGCGGGCCGTGGCAATCTAGTACTGAGTTTAAGATGGTCAGTTCTGGATTGTTTCGCTGCGCTCGCAATAACGAATGATTAATAATTTTAAAGTGCGTGCCCACCAAGCGGCCTTCTTATTATCCCACAAGACTTGACCTTATAAAATGAAGCCCATAAAATATCTCCATATTAGTTATAGGAGAAAATAATGAGCTTTAAGAAATGTTTGATATTGTGTATCTGTTTTTTCTCATTCATCACAGCGGCGTTTGCTGGTGTCGAAGACTGGCAAGGAACATTCATTGTAAAACCTAACAATAAAAAATTTCTGCTTAATGTTACTCATACGCCTGAAAATATTCAATTAACAGTAACAAATCAAAATAATAATAGTTCTACTACTATCTCCAGTGGTAAGTGCATTATAGTAGGTAACGGTTCCAACATAGGTGGTATTAATGTTACAACCAATATCAAACTCTGTGTAAGCATGAATGTCGATAATTTCACGACGGAACTTAAAAAGTTAGGTTATGTAGACTATAAATCAGTTGAATTAGGTCCAACTTATGTCCCTTCTTGACCCTCAAGATGTGAAAACAATGCTTGACCCCACTAGATAAATCAGTATCATATTACATCTATTTTGGGTCGTTAGCTCAGTCGGTAGAGCAACGGGCTTTTAACCCGCGTGTCCTGAGTTCGATTCTCAGACGACCCACCATTATGCTACAAACAGTGCCTAGGTATTGGTAATCCTGCGATTTTGCAAGATTGTTTCAAAGCTCCTCCAGGGAATAGTGTCTGTAGTAAAATCGTATTGCCCAAATATGAGTCAAATCGTTCAGCCACTTTTTTAACAAAGATTCGCATAGGCGGGATCAATTCATACTCAGCATAAAGTTCACGTAGAAAATGAATAATTTTCCAATGATTCTCATTGAGTGTTATATTTTCTGATTCTGCAATTTGACGTGCGATTGTTTCATTCCATTCATTTAACATGTTAAAACTCGAAAATAAAATCAAATTCGTTTTTCATTGTTTCCAAAATATCTCGGTTGATCAGTTTAACAGGTAATAATAGCTGATTTACATTTATTTCACGTAGTTTTAGATCATTTTCATCGATATATAATTTTGAGATTTCTAATAATTTTAAACCTTTCCACTTTTTGCTGTTATTTAGCCCAGAATATAATTGAAAAACACCATTATTAATAAATACAATTTGAATATCAAATTCAAAACTACTGGCTTGTAATAATAAATCAAAAGCCACTTGTGAATTATGGTTGGTAATAGGACTTGCTTGAATAATAAATAATAATGATTTGTTCGAATCTCTTTTTACGGTGTTTTCTTCAATTTCAGCAAGTGTTTTTATTTCCCGGTTCGAATGGATCAAGCAATCACTTTTTTCTAATAATTTGAATAATTCTTGGATGCTTGTGAGCGTGTAATTGGGAACAATTTCTGAAGAATGATCAATAATTTTATATTTCAAAGCATCATTAATACAAACATAAAGGGGGGAGTGGGAAGTTCGAAACTTTTCCCAGCTTTCAGGATAATATTGATTTCTTTTGGCATACAAAACGCCACGGTCATAGAATACGATGCCATTGATGTCCCAACCCGCTTTAGCAATTGCTTCAGCCAGATTGTAAGCAATGCCAGCCTGACGGCTATGTGGCAGGTTTGTAATAAGTAAAGTGGCAGTTTTCATATCGAAAGTATAATGCTCTTAAGTTTTGAAAGACAGAAAAAACTATTACTACAGCAACTTGTTGTTCTGGTAGGGGATAAGGAAATCTTACGCTCGATCCATTACTGGGGCGAAGTTTATCGACAAGCCAACTAACTACAAGATAATAATTTGCTCTCATTTTAGTGTAAAACTTGACAACATCTGAACATTAGCTAAAATTTAATCAATACATTACCTAGATTGAGGCAGATTTTCTGTCAATTTCTAGACCATTTAGTGATAAATTGAGAGCAACCTTATGTTCAGAAAGTTATTTTCTAATCGAGATAACCCAACCAATGTTTTGTTGAAATTAGCAAAACAGATAGATGTATTAGAGAAAGATTTTATAAGTTTAATAAGATTTGCTGATCCAGATACTAAGAGTAAACGTATACAAACAATAAAAGAAAGCACCGAAAAAATTATTCAAGACTTAGATGGTTTGAAAGGAAAAAGTGACGTTGTAAATGCCGATTCTGAAAATCATTTAAAAGGCCGAGCTTATTATCTTTTAAGTAGTTGTTGGCGTTTATCAATTGATTTTCCACCCAATGATGAATCTAGAAAACTATATAGAACAGATCCTGAATATTTATATAAGGATGAACATTATTTCAATGAAGCAAGAAAATATGGTTTTGACCCAAGAGAATTACACACCAGCAATGCGGAAGATTTTATTTCATTAAGTATCAAGATGAAGCGGCAACAATAGTGGAGTCAAGTTTTGAATGACGAAAATTTTAAAGGAGAATATTATATTTAGATATCTTTTTGGAGATAAAAGTGCAGGAAAGAAACAAAAGGAACAGGTTACTCCAGCACCTGTAACAACGACTACGAGTGATCCTGTGACTGTATTAACAAATGCAGCAAAAGAATTAGATGCACTTGAAACAAAACTCAAAAGTTTAGCCACCGTTACTGACCAACAAAAAAAAATGCAAGAAATACAAGCTATAAAGATGGGATCTAATAAAATTATTTCTTCATTAGATGGACTTGCAAATCAAGTGTCAGGACGCACAGCAGACATTAAAAAATATTTAAATGGCAGAACTTATTATTTGTTGAGTATTAGTTGGGATTTATCAGTAAGGTATCTACAGTCTGATGTACGTAATCATATAGAAGTATATTTATCTGGGAAGGCAGTTGATCCAAGTACCTATACTGCTGGAGAAAGTCGATTTGCTCAGGGTGAATCAGGTGAAAAAGCACAATCTTACAGAGAAAGAGCTGATGGTTATGGTTTTAATCCCATAACTTTAACCACAACAGCAGCGGAATATGTGACACATCAGTTAGGTGATGTACATAGGCCGCATTAGAATGGTAGGGTGGATTACGGCCCTAATCCACCCTACACTTCGCTGTAAAATTTTCGTAGGGTGGGCAAAACGTGCGACGCAGGTAGGTTTAAATTTCAAGAAACGTTACGTGCACGTGTGCCCACCATAAAGCCACTAAGCAGAGGAATTGATAATTTCCTGCTTTAATCTCATCATAAAGCGGTAGCAGATCG
>JBFWPS010000049.1:0-10633 GCA_050249855.1 Gammaproteobacteria bacterium | reverse complement strand
GGCCCCAGTAAATTTCTGGCGATAGTAATATCACCGTCGTTTTGTCCTAGATGTAATCCATCTGCATTAAGCGTTAAACATAGTTCTAGATTATCATTGATGATTAATGGAATTTGAAACGTATCGTGTAGTTTTTTTAAATCACTTGCAAATGATAACAATTTATTTTTTGTAAGATGCTTTTCACGAAGTTGGACTGCAGTAATACCTGCATCAGCACAACGGGATATAAAGTTAAGATAATCATCAACTGGTTGGTTTAGCTTGTTTGTGACTAGCGTGAGCTTTAGTGGTTGATGCTTCATAATCATCCTATCATATTTCTACGAAGAAGATTAAAAGCAAAAAAATGCAGTACGTATAAAAGCATTGAATTTTTGCTTCACCTCCCTTCGCAGGTATTATCCAGTGCAGGTTTAAAGGGTATTTCTCAGCCTGTAAGTATAATAAGCGTTACAAGCACCCCTGGTGAATTTACAAGTATGGATAAGATTACTTAAAATCAGCTCAATGTCAATAGTGGGTTTGTAGGGTGGATTAGGGCTGAAAGGATCGTAATCCACCCTACAATAATCGTGTTAAAATGACGACATTTTTTCTACTCTTCAACAAGTTCAACGGTATTAAATTGTAATATTTTGTCCGCACGTCTTTCTTGCAGTGAAATTATAAAAAATCCAAATGCACCAATAAGCAAGGTGAAAGGAATGATACAAATTCCGTAAGAAAAAGCGAGTGTGTTTCCAGCCGTGCTGAAGGATTTAATCACGATACCAATTGTACTATGAAATAAATATCCAAAACTCATAATAATCATATTAGCTACCGCTGTTGTTAATCCAGCAACTTTTTCAGATACATAAGTAGATGCTATATAGATTGCCAAGATTTGATAAGCGCAACAGATACCTACAATGAAAAAGCCAACTGTAATTGTATTGAAGTTAAGGATGCCTGATATAAGCAAAGCAAATACTGATAACATGATAAACCCTGCGCCAGCAATTGTTTTAATATACGCGCCCGTTTTTTCTGCAATACGACTTAATAAAGGCGCAAAACACATACCAATATAAATCATAGAAGTTAAATAGTGTGCTGATTTTGCATCAAATGCATAAGTTTGCTTTAAAAATTCAGAACCCCAGGCATCAGCAAAACCTTCCATAGGACCAACCATAAGTCCTGCTAAGCAACATACCAATATAACCTTACGATTGGTAAAAACAGTTTTTAAATCTGAAATCACAGTGCTTTCATGATCTTCAGTAGAATTAGGAACTAAGAAATAGGTGATGCAGGCAAATGCCACCCCTAATATTGCTAAGATCTCTACGACCGCTTTATAGCCGTATGCATCACATAAATAACTAATTGGAAGTCCACCATAAATACCACCAAGAAGACCTATAACAACTGTGAAACTTAACATTTTAGTAAAGTTTTGTTCGCTAAAAATCATACGTATGATTTTGAATGCACCTAATATTGCAGCTGACGATCCAATACCAATTAACATTCTGCCAATCACTGGGTATATCCAATATTTTGCAAAGATAATAGGAAGAAGGCCGATAACAGTCATTAAAATGCAAGCACTCATCACTTTTTTGGGGCCAAATCGATCAAGCATGATCCCAATTGGCAGATGCATTAAACAATATCCAATATAATAAGCACCAGAGAATTGGCCAAAGAGCGCAGCATCTATATTAAATTGATGCATAATATCGGTAAGCATGATGTTAGGCATGACTCTTAAAACATATTGATATGCATAGAATATGGATGCGATCAACCAAGCGCAGTAAGCAATTTTTCGGGAAGTTGACATAACGAATCCTTAAGTAAAATAATGGTATGAATACTTGCAATCAGATTTTTGCTTTGAATTGCATTGATAAAACTCTAGAGAAACAAAAAAGAATGTGCTCCGCCATTGCGGGGCAGCAGTAGACAGCTGAAATGAGGAAATGAGATATTGTTTGTTTTGCAAAATGTCATATTACCCAGCTTTTAAGTTAAAATAATAAAGGCACATTATATGATTATTTTTTGTTATTTGTCAAGATTGGAGTAAACCATAAGTACTTTGTTGCTCGATTATTCAGATAAACTAAGTATGTACGGCAAAGCGCATTTTACCTTCTCGGAAATCATTCAAGATTTACATATAATAGTGATTTATGATACCAAAAATTTTTATCCAAGCGTGGCGTGAGCTAGCAACTCATATCATGACAACCAACTACCAGGATTGCTGATCTTCACTCAGTTATACTGCCATATGTAGAAATTTAAGTAGGTTGCAAATAGAATCCACAATAAATATGGAGCCATAAGTAGCGATACGATTCTAATCTTTGGATAAGTTAGGAAAATGAACGTGCTTACCAGAATATCCATCGCACCCAGAACCACTAGGGAAAGTCCGGTTAAGTGGAAGCCGAAAAATAGAGGCGTCCAGCTCCAGTTTAAGATGAGCTGAGTCGCATATAATGTCTTGATAGCACCCAGTTGGGGAAATGACTGAGCGCGCCAAATGAGCCAGCCACAAGCACCAATAATTCCGTATAAAATAGTCCAGGCAACGGGAAATACATAATTGGGTGGCGTCAGGTTTGTGCGATTTAATGTGCTATACCAAGTGCTAATTTCTGCTTTTGTTAAAGAGCCGATAACGCCGCCAATTGCGATCAGCGCCACAATCCATACGATTAATGATAGGTAGTTTTTATTTTCTGCATTCATAAACAATAGACTCATCTTGGTCAGAAGGTAGCGAAGATTGATAAAAATCATAAGCATCTTCTGGTGGGTTTGGCTTGCTTAAATCGTAAACCTCAATACAAAGGCTGAGATAAATATCTAAAATTTTATCCATTCATCACCTCTTCAATAATTCGTTTTTGTAACAAAACATCAGGCCTGGTTTTATATTTTAACTGACACAACTCAAGGATCGAATTTTCTGAGGAGTAGATGATGTATTTTGCCTGCACCGCTAACATCACCTTCCATCATGAAATCAGACTCATGTTTGAAACCGGCTTTCATATAAACATGCTTTGCTTTGGGGGCATCACTCGCAGGATCAATCAAAAAAGTATCTGCTTTGGGGGCAACCAATTCGCGGAAATAATCGATAAAATCAGATAAAGTTTGAGAACCATAGCCTTTACCGAAAAACGTAAGGTTACCGATCATGTAATCGAGTCCGTAGGTATGTCCTGTTTTTGAAAGCCTTTTGAGTTTCTCTTGTCCTATATTTTCATTATGCGTTTCTTGAATAGTCATCAGCATTGCAAATGGTTCATCTGCAAGGAGGGAATCCAATAAACATACTTGCCGTCTGCATAAGACGATGGTGTTTTTCTTCCCTCAGCAAAATTTAGGATGTCATCTTTATGCGCTTGAGTGTTATCCCAAAACTCCATAATATGAGGCTGAAGCAACCAGCTAAAGATGCTGTCCAAATGAGCCCTTGTTACTTTTTCAAAATGAATCTTCATAATTTTTATTCCAAATATCTTTGCCTTTGCTCCTGTAGGATACCACAAAGCCTGGACTTGCGGAGCTTCTGGTGGTTGAATTGGCGAAATCACCCTTAGATGCAACCGAGAATACCGTGTCCTAAAAGTAACAAAAAATGACATTTTTAGGACATGTTAGACGCATTCATGTCCTTTAGGTTTCATTATTCGCAACCTAAAGGACATATTGGTCATAATCGCTAAATTACAGTTAGTTACACACTTTTTAGGGTTATCATGTCGTTATAATTACATTATGAGTAATTATACAAACATGGTGACACAAAGAATCAAACATTTTGCTTGCGCCCTCCTGAAAATAGATGTAGCATGTCCTTATAATTACACTATTTGTAATTTTGGAAGCATGGCAATCATATGAATCTACAGTGCTACATAAAACAGCTCAGAAAATATGGGAAACGAGCCTTCACTATTGAAGAGATTTTGGAGGAGTTCAAAGTATCTCGCAATTATGCCAGGGTGGCTTTATATCGCCTTATTCAAAGTGGTGACCTTGTATCACCCGCTAAAGCTTTTTATGTCATTGTGCCTCCTGAATATCAAACATACGGTTGTATACCTGCAGAACAACTTATTCCCATACTCATGAAGCATCTAAATACCGATTATTATGTTGCCCTGTTATCAGCAGGGTTGTTTCATGGAGCGACCCATCAAAAACCCGCTAGATTCCAAGTCATGTTGAATAAAAGGATGAGCGGTAATTTGGTTTTTGGTGATGTTGAAATAGAATTTATATATAAAAAATCAATCTCTGGACTTCCAACTCAAGATTTCGTCGTTGATACTGGCTATCTTAAAGTTGCATCACCTGAACTCACAGCAATCGACTTGCTCATTTACCCTTCTCATGCGGGTGGGCTTAACCACATAGCAACCGTTTTTTCTGAATTAGCCGAAGCTATAGATCCTGGAAAACTGATAGAGCTTGCCGAAAAGATCAATGCTAGATACCAACTACAACGCATTGGTTATATTTTAGAGAAAATTGATGTCATGGATGAAGATAAAAAAGCTGAAATAATCGAAGCCTTAGAGGCTTTTTTAAAAGGAAAAATGAAATATTACATACCCATTGCTTCTGAAATAGAAAAAATGGGTTACCCGAGATCCAAGAGATGGAAAATAATAGAAAATACTGAAATTGAGAGCGATTTATGATCCCAAATATTTTTATACAAAATTGGTCTAAGCATGTTAAATGGCAAACTCCAGCCCAAATTGAACAAGATCTCATTATAAGCAGAGCGTTAGTAGATTTGTACAAGGATCCACACATCAAAGAAGCCTTAGTTTTCCGTGGTGGTACGGCACTCAACAAATTATTTATTAACCCTCCGTCTAGGTATAGTGAAGATATCGATTTTGTACAGAAAAACGCTGACCCAATCGGTCAAACAATTAATGCAATTCGTGAGGTGCTCAAACCATGGTTAGGGGATCCTAAATGGAAAATTACTCAAAGAAGCGCAAAGCTAATTTACAAATACGAATCGATAAACAAGTCTGCATCAAAACTAAAAATCGAAATAAATACGACTGAACATTTTCAAGTGCTGCCCTTAAAAAGGGTTCCTTTCTCAATGGATTCAGATTGGTTCAAGGGGACGGCGAATATTATTACTTACGAAATGGATGAGCTGATGGCGACTATGTTACGCGCTCTTTATCAGCGTCGCAAAGGGCGGGATTTATTTGATGTATGGTATGTGACAACCAATGAATTGATTAACTTAAATCAAGTTTTTGATATTTTTGCTAAGTATTGCACTTATAACGGCATGAAAATCTCACGAGAAGAATTTATAAAAAATCTTGAGCAGAAGAAAGATAATCGCGATTTTCATGTAGAGATGAGCCTGCTATTGCCATCGAAGTTGCATTGGAATTTCGACAAAGCATATCAATTCGTTATAGATAACGTTATTAGCAGGCTGCCGTAATGCAAAGAATTAAACTGTATAGCCAAATCTCTACAAACGTCGCATGCTTGAGCAATGAAAAGCTAAAGCAGATTTTGGCAGAAAGCTATTGATAGAAAATAATATTTTAGGTCAAAAAAATCAGCATATATTAACAACTTGGATGATTAACAATACTACAGGTTACAAAAAAATCAGATATGGGTTACCTATAGCTTGGAGTGCTGCAGAAAAAACAGGTGGAGGCTCTGGTACGTCTCATGATATAGGAATTGTATGGTCGCCTGCATGTAACCCAATAGTACTCGCAATTTATACATTTTTAAATAAAAAAGATAATGTACAGCAGGCTGATAGAGCTATTGCTGAAACGGCTAAATTTATAAAAAAATCGCTTGACCCTATAGTTACAATATACCTTAGCTTAACCATACGGAGATAAAACGATGGCAGAATGGTACGTAAAAGATTTAAGCAAATTAACTGGCGTATCGGTGCAGACATTGCATCATTATGACCGTATTGATTTGTTAAAGCCATCTATACGTTTATCAAACGGCTATCGAGTTTACTCCGAAAAGGATTTATTGCGTCTACAGCAGATCATTGCGTTAAAGTTCTTTGGTTTTGAATTATCTCAAATCAAAGTGCTACTCGCTGGGAATACAGGAGTTGTTGAACATTTTTCAGTTCAAGCCAAATTGCTGGAACAAAAAGCGATGACGATGCTTGATGCAATCGATGCGCTCAAGCAGATAATTGCTGAAGTTGTAGATAATAAATCTATTCCTTGGGAAACCATTATTAAATTAATTGAGGTATATCGTATGACCCAACAACTTGAACATTCTTGGGTTAAAGAAATATTTACCGCAGATGAATTAAAGCAATATGCAGCATTTGAAACTGAACTAAAATCCAATTCTACTCACGAGCAGAAAGCAGCATTCGAGAAAAATTGGGCCAATCTAGTGGATGAAATGAAGCGTAATCTTGACAAAGATCCAACATCTGCAATAGGTATTGCTATTGGTAAAAAATGTATGGATTGGGTCAATGGAGTGTATGGCAAAAAATATGCTCATTTGCGCACTAAAAAGTTTGAAAAAGGTTTTGCTGAAGGAAAAGGTCTTGATGAAGTTGGCTTAACGCCCGAAATTGTGTCTTGGATGGATAAAGCAACGGATGCTTATTGGCGAGATCGCATTTATGGAATTTTGAATCAAGTGGGCACAGGAGTTTCTGACGAGAGAATTTTCAAGCTTTGGAAAGAAGTCGTTGATGATATGTATGGAGAAGATGATTCGCGTAAAAAAGAAATCTACGACA
Source organism: Gammaproteobacteria bacterium (assembly GCA_050249855.1). Lineage (GTDB taxonomy): Bacteria > Pseudomonadota > Gammaproteobacteria > JBGSLN01 > JBGSLN01 > JBFWPS01. The sequence continues at coordinate 3,825 of JBFWPS010000049.1, read as the reverse complement.
TTGCCCTTGCTGATGAGAAAGTCAGTAAAAAAGCAAAAGAATGGCTAAAAATCTCGCGGGATTTAGTAGCGGCTAATCGCCATTTATTGTAAATATAGGGAAACTATAACTGGGTTATCTGCATGTAAGAAAGATAACCCAGTTTATCCTGACAAAACACCATTGTTAATTTGTAAATAATGATTTATCCCTATCTCCTCCAGGAAATCAGCATCATGCGAGATAATAATCATCGCACCGAGATAAGCTCTAAGGACTTGCACCACATGTTCTTTCGTTTCTAAATCAAGGTTATTGGTGATTTCATCTAACTGCCGCATTCAAGCGCTGGCGACCACTTAACGAATCAAATTTTTCCACAATTTGAGGAACAAAGCCAATAATTATATCAGTTGTACGCAGAACATCACCACTTGTGGGTTCCACCATGCCATGCAATATTTTGAGTAACGTCGTTTTTCCTCTGCCGTTACGACCAATAATGGCAATACGGCTCCCATAGGGAATTTGCACACTAAAATCGTGAAAACAGGTTTTATGTGGGAAGGACAGCTCAAGATTTTTGATCTGAATTGGTTTATGTATCATAGGCATCTCTTTGAAGTATTTAGGACTATAACGAATTAAGATGTAAGCTGAAGCGCTTTGGTCTTATGCCCTCTGATAGGGCTACTTTAAGAAATAATTTTCATGATACGTATAAAACCTCAAATTGATTTTTCTGACATACTTTAAAGGCATTTTCCTGTGATCATTATTCTTTCCTCAAGTAAAGTTTCGTCATATGACCTTCATTATGCTGGCAGCATTTTCTGGATAACGTGCGGTGTCCATCAAAGCGTCATATGTTACCCTAATCTTTTGATTCAAATGTGTAAATAATCCAGTCCTTTTCTTTAATGGTTACCTCAGTTTTGGCAGGTGTTCATATCCATAAAGACCATCATCACCAATATCAAAGTCACAAAATTCTGTGAAGTCGTAGGTGTATAATTCTAATAGATTAGCCAGCAATGGCTTCTGATCTATTGTGGCTTTAACTACTTCTATTTGCATGTTGTATCCTCATTCATTTGCATCTAATGGATAAACAGGAAGACGGATGGCAAAGAGAGAGGGATTACTCAATGCTTCGCATTTCGCCCCTTCGGGGCCAGCGTTGCAAGCTCCGCTGTTCAAAACCACTTCGTGATTTTGTCGAACCCTCTCCTCGGGTTCGAATCCACGTTCAAACAAACTTAAAACATAAACAACTTCGTTGCCTATGTTTTAAATTTGGCGGAGAGAGAGGGATTCGAACCCTCGGTACGGGATTAGCGTACACACACTTTCCAGGCGTGCTCCTTCAGCCACTCGGACACCTCTCCAGATTGGTTTAGTGATTTTTATACATTATAAGACTTACGAGAAACTGAGCCGTCATTGCGAGGCCCGTGTTCTTTGCGGGCTGTGGCAATCCAGAACGGCATTGATTTAGATATTCAGTTCTAAATTGCCACGCACTCGCTACGCTCGTGCTCGCAATGACGGCTCAGTTTTTCGTAAGTCCTGAATTATTTAAAAATATCTTTAAATGAACAATCATGATAAGATTAAACGATTCTAATTTTATAATCAATCTAATCATTGATGGGAAAAACACTATGTTTTCTGAATTATTCGAGCAAGCAGCAGAAGAATTATCCACTATACAAGACTTTTTACGTTTTGCAACTTCACAGTTTCAAGCTAATGATTTGTTTTTTGGGCATGGTACTGATAATGCCTGGGATGAAGCTGTAGCGCTTCTTTTTTCAGTATTGCATCTACCTTATGATAGCAAACCAGAAGTTATATTTGCTCGTTTAACGACGAATGAAAAACGTACCATACTAAGCTTAATAGAAAAACGCATAGAAGCTAAAGTTCCTGTCCCTTATTTAACACAGGAAGCGTGGTTTGCTCATCTGCCATTTTATGTAGATCAACGCGTACTGATCCCCCGCTCGCCTTTTGCTGAGTTGATAGAACAACAATTCACACCTTGGGTTGATCCATCACAAATTAATCGTATTTTGGATTTATGTACGGGTAGTGGGTGTATGGCTATTGCGGCCGCAACTTATTTACCTGAAACGCAAATCGATGCTGTTGATATTTCTGCAGATGCATTAGCTGTTGCTGAAATGAATGTTAAAAAGCATCAATTGGCAGAGCACGTCAACTTAATTGAATCCAATTTATTTTCTGCGTTATCAGGTCAATCATATGACATTATTATGAGTAATCCTCCCTATGTCAGCCAGGCTGAAATGGCTACTTTACCAGCGGAATATAAGGTAGAACCGTCTCTTGCTCTATCCGCAGGGGTTGATGGTTTAGATATTGTTCGAACCATTTTGAAGGAAGCACCTCATTATTTAACGCCAAAAGGTATGTTATTTGTTGAAGTTGGTAATAGTGCCGACGCTGTTATGGAAGCATTCCCAGATTTACCCCTCATCTGGCTTGAGTTTGAAAGAGGGGATTCAGAGGTGTTCTGTATATCAAAAGAACAGCTTGATTCTGTAACATTTTGAAATAATCATTGATTTTTTGAATTATTATGTAGCAATATTCCCTTAAGTAACAGTATCAAGCTTTTTTAAGGTTGTTATATGCTGTAATCAGTCAAACAATTCATTTTTGTTAATAATTGCACAAAAAGTATAGAAAATGCTTTCATAGTGTTGTACAATAATGCTTTTGAATTTATAGGTTTAGCAAAAACAGATTTGTCATTATAAGCATGAGCTGTGCTCCTGCGCGGTAATCCAGTAGGGTCTTGCAATAGATAATCAGTCCTGGGATTGCCATGCCTTGCAAAATACGCAAGGCTCGCAATGACAACAGTTTTTATCAACAAATGATTATAGCATTTCAAGTAATAGGTGATTAGATGTACCAGGCAAAAGTCAAAATTGGCGATTATAATAAAAATTTTCCAGAGAATTTTGTGCTCAAGGCGCAAAATATACTGTATGAAGATTTTGGTGGGGGTTTTCTTTACGCTTATCCAATTTTGGTGCAAATAGTGGTAGATTGGTTAGTAAAATACGAACCTACTTTGGCTAGTGCATTACAAAATTCGAATAATCAGCTTGTTATTTCTAAAATTGAAAATGCTCAGGAAAAATATGTTCTTCATGTGAAAATTATTTTACCTGATGGCAATGAGTTGGTGCCCAAAAATCCAATTATACTCGAACAAAATAATGAGGAATTAGCAATAGCACAATGTTATTTGGAAGTAGAAGAAAAGCTACAAACTATAATAAATGATTGGCTTTCAAGAAATGAGAGCACAAAATATCAAGCAATGAATGAGGGGCAGTACGCTATGCATGCCTTTCCACCAGTCTATAACCCTGATAGAAAGCAATACAGTGTTAAATTATTTTTCATTAAACAAGATGGAACGAATGAAACTAGTACTATCGAGTTGTTTATCACGGGAAAAAAACGTCAATTTGACCGGGAGGAAATTCAAGCTTTGGATTTAATAAGGTTACTTGATTATTGTAATCTTTGTCTATTAACTTCCATTGCCCCTCAAGGTTTAACACTACAAACAAGAGAACATATTTTACGAATGGTATTCCATCGTGCTATTGAGTCAAGATTAGATAAACGATACATCAATCCAGAACTTAAGGAACCTAGAGGTTTTTGGGGAGGCACATGGTATGTAGTGGCACACCCAATCGAAACGGTAAATTATCCCTTACATCAATGGGCTAAAGGCAGCTGTAAAAAAATGGTGGAAGCATTTTTAAAGGAATGTTACGAAGCAATTCAACATAGCAA
>JBFWPS010000048.1:0-10678 GCA_050249855.1 Gammaproteobacteria bacterium | reverse complement strand
TTACTAAAAGCATATTGTCGTTCATCATTAACATTCCACTGGCGCACGCATTCACATTGGGTGCAGAAGATATTAGATTTAGCGCAGTATGATCCTAAGCAACCGCAAAAAAGTTATTTTCAGCATGATCCAGAAAAGTTGCTTTTTGCTATTGAAGGCCTTAAATATATTGAAGGTTGTTTCACAACAAATGGTGATTTAGCAGCGATGATGGATGTGATTCATAAAAACCAAGATACCTTGAGTAAGGAACGTGTTTATGAATTTACTTTTGATGAAAGTTTTGGTTTATAGTCGCTTTGATCCACTTAAGATAAGCTTATTTAGAATAAACACTCCCTCTCCCCCAACTTGTTGGGGGAGAGGGTTGGGGTGAGGGGGGGAGAATAATCATATACCCCCTCATCCCAACCTTCTTCCCCTAAAAGAGGAGAAGGAGTTCTTTTTTAAGACTGATTTAACTTTCTCTTGCCCTTTCAGAGGGAGAGGAAGAATATGTCACGATGCTCATTTACGCAGGTATGCCCACCAAATCCCTATATTTCCTCCCAAACAAAAATTCACGAATACGATTTTCATCGCCACCACTTAATAAACCACGAATTTGTCTAGCCCCAGGAAGTGCATAGAATAAGCTAATTAAATGACGAGTCATTAATTTTAAGGGCACACCTTTCAAAAGTTGTTTTGAAACATAATCTGCATATTGTTTTAATACAGTTTCACGTGTCGGTAAGTCCATATAAGATTGAAATAATACTCGTTCAAGTTCTGCATAAGCATATAAATTATTATAAGCAAGACGACCAATCATAACCCCATCAACCATCTTTAAATGATCTTGAATTTGAGCGTAATTTTCAATACCACCATTAATAATAATTTTTAATTTTGGAAATTGTTTTTTAATTTGATAAACAGCTTCATATTTCAAAGGTGGAATGGTTCGATTTTCTTTTGGGCTTAAACCATTAAGCCAAGCTTTTCGCGCATGGATAATAAAAGTGTTGCAGCCTGTTTGCATGACTGTTTCTATGAAATGTTGTAAATCTTCTAAGCTATCAGATTTATCTACACCAATTCTACATTTAACGGTCACTGGTATACTAGCTACTGCCTGCATAGCACTAATACATTCAGCTACGAGTTTTGGTTCTAACATCAAACAAGCACCAATTTTTCCAGATTGTACGCGTTGACTGGGGCAGCCTACATTTAAATTAATTTCATCATAACCCCATTCTTCACAAATTTTAGCTGCAATTGCCAATTCTTGTGAATTGCTTCCACCAAACTGTACCGCGATAGGATGTTCGTTTGCATGAAAATCTAAAATAATAGAACGATTACCATGAATAATAGCACCCGTTGTAATCATTTCAGTATACAGTAAACTTTTGGGTGCTAACAATCGTGTTAAATAACGAAAATGCCTGTCAGTGCAATCCATCATAGGTGCCAGTGAGAGTGTATGATAATCCATTATTTATTTTTCTCGAATAAAGGTGGATATTCACCCAAGGCTTGTGATTCATGAATTTTGGCAATTAAATCTTCGTGTATGACTGAATACAGATCATCAAATGAATTAATCACAAAATAAATGGGTTGTAAAATATCAATTCTATAAGGGGTACGAAAAGCTTCTAATGAATCGAGTTTTACACGTTTTGGAATGTTGCTATCAGTCGCGTAAATGGTTTCTTTATGAGATGATAAAATACCACCACCATAAATTCGTAAACCTTCTTTCGCATTAATTAATCCAAATTCTACGGTAAACCAATATAATCTTGCTAGTAATACACGTTCTTTATGATTAGCTTTAAGGGCTAATTCACCGTATTTACGCATGAAATCTGCATAAATAGGATTAGTTAGCATAGGGCAGTGACCATATAATTCGTGGAAGATATCAGGTTCTTTAATATAATCAAAATCTTCACGTGTGCGAATAAAAGTAGCGGCAGGAAACTTACGATTTGCTAGTAAATCAAAAAATTCTTCAAATTGAATTAATGCGTTAACGGGTGCCACTGCCCAGCCAGTCGCTTTATCTAGTGCCTTATTGACATCGGGTAATTGCGGAATAGCATCTTTTGTAAGACCTAATATTTTTAAGCCTTCGATATATTCGTTGCAAGCACGATTTTCAATCGTTTTCATTTGACGAACATAGAGGTCGTGCCAAATTTGATTTTCTTCATATGTATAAGCAACAAAACCGTGTTTATCAGGTGATTTTGATACGTATTTTGTTTGCTTGTACATGGCAGAGCCCTCATATTAAATGTGCTAATGCTTTTAAAAACCGTTCATTTTGGGTTTGAGTCCCTATCGTAACCCGGATGTAGTCAGGAAGTTGGTAACTAACGAGCGGTCTTACTATAATACCAGCATTTAATAGCTTTTTATATAATGATAGCCCATTTTCAGGTACTTTAATTGTCATAAAGTTGGTAACAGAAGGAATGTATTTTAAACCAAAATTTTTCAATTCATCCTGCATTTGCTTCATTCCTTCTCGATTAATGGTTAACGAAGCTTCTACATAATCTTGGTCTTCTAATGCTTTGATTGCAGCGATTTGCGCAATTGAACTAACGTTAAAAGGTAAGCGTACACGATTTAGTAATTCGATGATTTCAGGACGTGCTATACCATAGCCTATGCGTAAACCAGCTAAGCCATAAAGTTTTGAAAAAGTTCTTGTGACGATCAAATTAGGAAAGCTTTCCATCAATTTTAAAGTATTTGGATAATCTTTTTCATTAACATATTCATAATAAGCTTCATCAAGAACGACGATGGTATGTTCAGGTACTGATGTTAATAATTCACGTAATTCTTCATCTGTATTATAAGTCCCAATTGGATTACCAGGGTTTGCAATATAAATTAATTTTGTATGTTGATTGCAAGCTTTTAAAGTTGCTTTTAAGTCATGACGCCAGTTATTTTCAGGAATATAAACGGGCTTTCCATGTGATTCATGCGCAATGATCGTGAAAGTTGCAAATGCATGTTTTGAAATGATGATTTCATCATTAGGTTTGATAAAAGTATGGGAGATCATGGCGAGCACATTTTCAGAACCATTACCAACAATAATGGAATTCGGTGATACATTTAAATGATTTGCTAATGCTTTTTTCAAATCATGTGCGCCAGCATCAGGATAGTAGTGAATATCTTGCAAGTGTTTTTGAATAGCTTGTGTCACCAATGGGCTAGGACCTAATGGGTTTTCATTACTGGCAAGCTTTATTATATCTTTTAAACCCAGTTCCTGTTGTACTTCTTGTATAGGCTTACCGGGTTGATAGAGTTCTATTGCTAAAATATCGGGATTTACTAATTTTTTTATTGAGCAGGGCATAAATGACCTCGTTTTTTATTTCTTATTAAAAACTATAGCATAAGACTGATTGACATTCATGTTGAATAATTTTACTATTTAGGTAAATTAAAGATAAGGATATCTTATGTATATTTCAAAGTTTTCTAGAGAAGCTGGTTTTAGTTTATCTGAAGTATTAGCCAGTATGGCTATTATCAGTATCACTTTATTTGCTTTATTCAATTCGCAGTTATTTAGTCTTCAAGTTTCAAAATCAGCTTTTGAAGAAACGAGCGCAGTTTTATTATTAAAATCGGTTTGTAGTCATTTAAATGGAAGAATGATCATCGATGATGAAACTATATCATTCTGGAAAAATCAAATTGAAACAATATTGCCTAAAGGGAAGCTCCATTACCAAGACCATGAGCTTATCATCACTTGGTATGATAGATTAACGCATAAAATAACGAATCTAAGTTGCGAGCTTAATTAAATGAGAGCAGAAGGGGGATTTACTTTAATCGAATGTATGGTAGCCAGTTTTTTAAGTATCATTATTTTGTCTTTCTTAATTTCTATGATTGCCAATTATAAAAAAAACATTTTAATGATAGCTTCATTAGGTCACATACAAAAAAATGAAATTATTGCTTTTTCGAGTTTTGAAAATGATATAAAAAACAAAAAGATACAGTTTGAAAATAATGTTTTACTGTTAAAAGATAAAAATCATCAAATTCAATATTTTATTGCTGATACAAATAGAAAAAATAAATTAAAACAAACAATTTTAGGTCTATATCGATATGATTCGCTTAATCCAAAATTTGCTCAGGAAATCCTTGAAGGCTTAGATCATTGGCGACTAAAGTTTACACTTAAACAAAAAACAGATTTCTTAACAGCAAATGAAGTAGCAGATATTTGGGAGCAAGTCGATGGTACTTTGATAGAAGTGGGTTTTAACTCCGTAGAGCCAATTGCATCAAAAATCTTATTACATAAAAAAATGCTAGCATATGTACAAAATTGAACGTGAAAGTGGTTATATTATACTAAATCTTCTTTTAATTCTGACGATTTTAAGTTTTTTTTCAACTATGACTATGGAAATGAGCTCAGAACAGAGAAAACTGAGTAAAAATCTTGTTGCAAGCCTTGAGAAAGATACTAGAATGACGAGTCTTGACAGTAAAATAATAAAAAAGGACTGAATTATGCCTAAATCTAAGCAAGCCTATGATCGTCCCGTTTATATCGTAGATAGCTCGCGAACCCCGTTTCTTAAAGCAAGAACTAAACCAAATCCTTTCTCAGCCAGTGATTTAGCAGTATTTGCCGGGCGGGATGTCTTATTAAGACAGCCATTTGACCCCAAAGATTTGGGAGAAGTTGTAGTTGGTTCGGTGATGCCATCAAGTAAAGAAGCGAATATTGCAAGAGTGATTTCACTGCGTTTAGGCTGTGGAAAAACAGTACCTGCATGGACGGTGCAACGTAATTGTGCCTCAGGTTTGCAAGCGCTTGATTCAGCGGCACAGGATATTGGAAATGGTCGCTATGAATTAGTGTTGGCAGGTGGTACTGAATCGATGAGTCAAGCACCATTATTATTTAATCGCGAAGCGACCACTTGGTTTGCCGCATGGTTTAATGCAAAATCCTGGACTCAAAAACTACGTTTAATTTTTCAATTGCGTCCGCAATTTTTTATGCCCGTGTTTGCTTTATTAAATGGATTAACCGATCACGTTGTGAATTTATCTATGGGTCAAACGGCTGAAAATCTGGCTTACCGATTTAATATAACACGTAAAGAAATGGATGAATTCGCAGTTTTAAGCCACCAACACTTAATACAAGCACAAGAAAATAATTTACTGGCAAGAATTGTACCTGTTTATGATGCATCTAATCATTGTTATACCTTAGATGATGGTGTACGAGCGGATTCTTCTGTAGAAAAACTTGCAACCTTAAAACCGAATTTTGATAAAAAATTTGGTGAAGTGACGGCTGGGAACAGTTCTCAAATTACGGATGGTGCTGCTATGTTACTCTTAGCAAGTGAAGAAGCTGTTAAAAAATATCAATTACCTGTATTAGGCAGAATTGTTGATACTGCTTGGGCGGGTTGTGATCCAGCAGAAATGGGTTTAGGTCCCGCTTATGCAAGCGCACAATTGTTAACAAAGCAAAAACTTTCATTATCTGATATTGATTATTGGGAAATTAATGAAGCGTTTGCGGGGCAAGTCATTGCTTGTTTAAAGGCACTAGATAATGCTGATTTTTGTAAAGAAGAAGTGGGTTTAAAAGACAAATTAGGCATGATTGATAGTCATAAATTAAATATACATGGTGGCGCGATTGCTATTGGTCATCCTGTAGGTGCTAGTGGTGCACGATTAGTCCATGAGTTACTCCATATATTAAAAATTAAAAAAGCAAAGCGCGGAATAGCAACTTTGTGTATTGGTGGTGGGCAAGGTGGTGCGATGCTCATTGAGAATGTAGATTCTAGTACAGGAGAAGCGTAATGAGAGACAACTTTAACCATTGGCGCTGTGATACCGATCAAGATCACATTTTATGGTTGATGTTTGATAAAGCAAATGCAAGTGCTAATACCTTAGATCAAGAAGTTTTTGCTGAGTTTTCTGAAATTTTAAATGAAGTTGAACAAAATAAACAAATTAAAGCGATGGTGATTGCTTCTGCTAAAAAATCAGGTTTTATTGCCGGCGCTAATATAGAACGCTTTACGGAAATGAAAGATATTGAAGAAGTAAAAGCTTTCATTCAAACAGGACAAAATTTATTTTTACGATTATCAAAATTAGCGATACCCACGGTCGCCATGATCGATGGATTTTGTTTAGGTGGTGGTTTTGAATTAGCGCTCGCTTGTAGGTATCGGGTTGCTTGTGATCAACCTAAAACAAAAATTGGTTTGCCAGAAGTATTATTGGGTATACAACCAGGGTGGGGTGGTTCAGTACGTTTACCAGCGTTAATTGGTGCGCCAAATGCTTTGGCTTTAATTTTAGCTGGAAAAATTTCTTCTGCGCGTAGTGCAGCAAAAATAGGTATGGTGGATGCAGCGGTGCCTAAACGTTATTTAGATAAAGCGGCACGTTATTATGCGCTACAAAAAGAACCACCTCATCATGCAAGCTTTTTACAAGCATTGACGAATACTAATTTTTTAAGACCCTTAATTTATAACCTATCTTTCAATAAGTTAAAGCAAAAAATTAATCCAAAACATTATCCAGCGCCTTTTGGTGTTTTGGCTAATTGGAAAAAATATGGAACTAAACGAAATGCTTTTCAAGTAGAAGTAGATACCTTATCGAAATTGATTTTTGATCAAACCGCACAGCAATTAGTACGGGTTTTCTTTTTACAAGATCGCCTAAAAGGACTTGCCAAATCTACGTCGTTTAAACCAAAACATGTACACGTGATTGGTGCTGGTACTATGGGTGGTGATATAGCTGCTTGCTGTGCATTCAATGGTTTAACTGTTACATTACAAGATAGAGAAGCGAATTTACTAGCACCTGCGTTTGAACGTGCCAGCAAACTTTATAAAGAAAAATTAAAAGAACCTAGTTTAGTACAAGCCACACTGGATCGCTTAATGCCAGACGTGCATGGTGAAGGGGTTAAAAAAGCTGATATGATCATCGAAGCGATTTATGAAAACTTAGAAGCGAAACAAGATTTATTTAAACATTTAGAAAAACATGCAAAAGCTGAAGCTGTTTTAGCAACAAATACTTCAAGTATTCCCCTTGATGAAATAAATGCTGTCATGAAGAATAAAGGCCGCTTAGTCGGTATTCATTTTTTCAATCCTGTTTCTAAAATGCGTTTGGTTGAAGTTGTACGTGGTGATAAAACGGATGAAACGGTTTATCAACAAGCGTGTGCATTTGTACGTTTGCTTGATCGCTTACCACTGCCAGTTAAAAGTAGCCCTGGGTTTTTAGTGAACCGAATTTTAATGGCGTACTTAATGGAAGCCATGATGATGTTAGAATCAGGTATTTCACCATCTGCGATTGATAAAGCAGCCAAAGATTTTGGTATGCCAATGGGACCAGTAGAATTAGCTGATACAGTTGGTTTAGATATTTGTTTGTCCGTTGCAAGCAATCTAATTCAACATTATGGTGGGCATATTCCTGAAAAATTAACTCAATTAGTTGAGCAAAAGAAATTAGGTAACAAAACAGGGCAGGGTTTTTATACTTTCAAAAATGGCAAACCAGTTAGAATCCCACTTGAGAAATCTTCAGTCGATTTTACTGAAATTACCAATCGCTTAATGTTTAGAATGCTCAATGAATCAGTCGCCTGTTTACGGGAAGGTGTGGTGGCTGATCAAGATTTATTAGATGCAGGCATGATTTTTGGCACCGGTTTTGCACCATTTAGAGGTGGGCCTATGACTTATATCAAATCATTAGGTAAAGCGACGGCTCTTGAAAAACTCACGGACTTAGAAGGTAAATTTGGTGAACGTTTTAAAGAAGATCTAGGTTGGGGGAAGATTTAGCTTCTGAGGTATCAATATATAAAAATATAAATGACACCCTTATACCCCCTTTGAAAAAGGCGCAAGCGTTTTTCCAATTCAATTATACCCCCTTTGAAAAAGGGGGTGGTTTTGCGTTTTTTGCAAAACCGGGGGATTTTTACAGCCTCAAAAATCCCCCCGCTTCGTGTTTTTTACGAAGCGGCCACCTTTTTCAATGGGGGCTAACAGTACCTATCCAATAAACGTCTCAGTAGCCACTTTGAATCGTTTAGCCAAAGCTTTGATTTGACGTAAATTAAGTTTTCGCTTCCCACTTAATATTTCAGATACCACACCTTGACTACCAATTTCAGGTAAATCTGATTGTTTTAAACGATGACTATCCATCAAAAATCTGAGTGCATCAATTCCACTCCCAGATATTTTAGGAAGATGTTGATCTTCATAAGTAGTTATATGACTACTTATAATGTCTATGAGTCCCATCAAAGGATGATTTTCATTTTCACTAGCCAGATCTAATAATTTGTCAAGACAATGAACTAAAAAGTCAAATTCATTTTGGTTTTTTGGATAGGTAACTAATGGTGAAATGTAACTCCAATGTTGTATTGCTTTTTGAAGTATATTGTTCGTAGTGTTTGTTTTATTCATTTCCAGTTACCTTTGTCATATTCTGTGTGAGATAATATTTCTCTTATGTAAATTTTTTGCCTATTAAAATGTATACTTGCAATAAGCCTTAATTTATTTCCCGCAATATTAAATACATACAAATTATTGACCTTATCAACGGAATTGAAGGTCATTTTAAGTTCAGCATGATTATTGAAATTATTTTTTTCAACAATCGTATACCAAGCAATTAAAGCACCTGCTGACTCAGGAAAAGCTTTTGCGGCTAATAAAATTCTTTTCTTTGTTATTACATGCATTATTCAGTTTCCATAAAATTATATATCTCAAAATGAGATATGTCAAGCATCATTATTACATATTTTATAATAATTATCATAAAGATAATATATCTCAAATGACTTTAAACCACTTTACTTGATAAAATCTATCCATCATAATGAACTAGTTTATAAACTAGATTGCAAGGGCAGGGCAAAATGCACACAGAAATAGGGGCTTTTGAAGCCAAAGCCAATTTATCGAAGCTATTACAAGATGTGAAACAAGGACATTCTTTTACAATTACGGTGCGTGGTGAACCCATAGCTGATTTGGTTCCTACCGGTACCGGTGCACGTGAAGATATTGAAGCAGGCATAGAAGCGATGAAACAAATTCGTAAAATTCAAAATGTTTCTGATGAAACAGTTACAGAATGGATAGCACAGGAGTCATTATGAAATTAGTGATTGATGCCCCTATTGCCCTCGCTTGGCTTTTCGAACGAAATAAAATGGAAGAAGTTAACTATGCAAATCGTGTACTGTCTGTGATGAGCAAAGCTGAAACTACTGTTCCTAATATTTGGCATTTAGAAGTCACGAATGCTTTATTAATCGCAGAAAAACAAAATATTATGACTGATGCATTAGTGATCGATTACCTGAACCGCTTATCACAACTAGGGATTAAAACAGATGAAGTGATCACTGAAACCAGGCGTGATTTTTTATTATCCTTTGCAAGACAACATCAATTGAGTTTATATGAAATTACTTATCTTGAGCTTAGTTTGCGAACGCATTCAGCACTGGCTACCTTCAATCAAAAGTTAGCCGCAGCAACTCGTGCAGCAGGCGGAACTATTTTTATTTGATTTTATGCTTGACAGTACACATTATTGGTGTACACTTTGATGATGAACAATATTTATGACGTTAAATTATCTACAAAAGCTAAAAGGGACTTAAAAAAAGTTCCTTTATATATTGTTTTAAAATTGTAGGCATGGATTGATGCTAGGTCATAGTGGTTTAAGTGAAATAAAAAAAATTAGTGGATATCATGATGAACCATTGAAAGGTGATAGAAAGGTCAACGTTATATAAGGTTAAATAAAGCATATAGAGCAATTTATACCATGAATAAAATAATCACCATAGATTTTATTGAAATACAAGAGGTAAATAAACATGAATATTAAAAGTAAAATGACTCAAAAAACTTCACAAGAGATTGAAAAAATCAGTGGAAAGAAATTAACGCTTGGTTTATTAATAGCTGCTATTCGTCAAACAGATAATAAATTACAAGTAGACTTTGCTAAAATACTTGGGATGAAAAAACAACAACTTTGCGATATTGAACGTGGACGAAAGTCGATCAGTCCTAAACTTGCAGCTGAATATGCTGAAGTTTTAGGATATTCCAAGGAGCAATTTATCCGTTTAGCTCTGCAAGATGCACTAGATCGTGAAGGACTTGATGTAATTGTTGAAATTACACCAAAGCGTCATAGAACACGAAGTTCAAATAGGAATGTTCATAATGGATTACATCTTTAAAGGTTGCATAATCCATTGATAAGAAAACTGTCGTCATTGGGAGCGTAGCGAAGCAATCCAGAGCTGCGTTGAAATAGAAATGTAGTACTGGATTGCTTTGCTATGTTCGCTTGTGACAGCTCTATTTTTCATAAGTTCTTAAAATCTAAAGGAATACCATGACTAAAATCGTAATTACAGATGGCGCAACACTTAATCCTGGTGATCTTTCTTGGGATGATTTAAAAAACCTAGGCTCGTGTGATATTTACGACGCAACGCCTCATGAACAAATCATAGAACGTTGTCATGACGCAGAAGTGATTATTACAAATAAAGTGCCAT
>JBFWPS010000047.1:0-10696 GCA_050249855.1 Gammaproteobacteria bacterium | reverse complement strand
CCCATTCATTCCAAATATAACCCCATTTTTTTAAAGCAGTAATTAAAAAAAGAACACCTAATAAACCAATCGCCATGAAAGCACCAGCACCCATAATGATCGGTTGGTGAAAAGGAATCGCATCTAATGTTAGATTTCCAAATAGTAATTTACTTAGCATGTTTATTTACCTCCGGGCTAGTCGTTTCAATGACAAGCTTATCACCTGGTTTAGCTGTCATATAATAATTCAATACATTGTCAAATAAATTGATTGGTGCAACCGAATAAAATTTCGCAGGTGCGGCGATAGAAGGTTTACGAATCTCTTGATACTCGTCATTGGTCAATTTATCAGATGATTTTTTAACTTGCTTCACCCAGGCAGCCATCTCCTCATCACTAACCACATGAACTGGAAAATGCATATCAGAAAAACCTTCACCGTTATATTGTGTATTTAAACCTCTATATGTGCCTACAAAAGTTGGTAAAACATGCAACTTAGTACGCATACCTGCCATTGTGTAAATTTGACTACCTAATTCAGGAATAAAGAAAGCACTCATGGCAACATTATCATTCGTCATAATGAATAACACTTGTTTTCCTTTAGGAACTTCAAGGTAATTTAGCGTCGCGATTTTTTGATCTGGATAAATGAATAACCACTTCCATGGTAATGCAACGACTTGTATGCGTAAATCAACTGGTTTATTGCCAATAGGTTGGAATGGATCAAGTTTATGTGTGGATTTCCAAGTCATGACGCCAAGTATGATAATAATGGCGCATGGAATGCCCCACCAAATCGTTTCTAAAAAGACGCTATGACTCCAATTAGGTTTATAGTCTTTCGCATGATGTGTACGTCTGTATCTAAACACAAACGCAAAACTCATAATAATAACGGGGATTACGACAATTAACATTAAAGCTAACGAATCAAAGAACAGTTGTCTTTCTTCAAAAGCCGTAACGCCATTTGGTTTTAAAAATCCAAAGGGCATGTCACTACTACAACCAAACAAGAGAGAGACACCAACCAATAATAATATTGTTTTGAAGATAGGTGAAAATAGTTTTGAGCGTAATAATGCAATTGCATTTTGAAACATATTTAAATCCCCAGTTTATGCAAAGTTGTATTGAAAATTTTAATTGTAACTAACAACAGGCGCTAAATAACCTACATAGAGTAATAATACAGCTAGCATTAAACCAAATAGGCTGAAAAGACTTGGTACTTTATCCATATGGCGATGCATGACGGTTTTCCAGAGTTTCGGAAGCATCACGCGAAAAACACCACCTAAAAACATTAATAATCCGACGAGGCTTACCGCAAGTTGCCAACTGAATTCAAATGCATGTTCAAAATTAAAAGTCATGGAGCCGAAAATAATAGGTAATACACCTGCCATAATATAGCCAGATTCATCTTTGCACATATTTTTCGCCATTTCTTTTGCATCATCTAGATTGAAAAGAACCCCAAGAGAAATAGCTAATGTAATTAAACCAAACCATTGTGCAAATGCTATGTAATTCATACTGCCTCCATTGAAGAAAACAAAAATGAACAAAATAAGAACTATTATTATGAGAAACTTTCTGCTAAGAAAATAATCAAATGTTAAAGCAAAAAAGTTTTTATACTTTATATACATAACACAGAAAAAATCAAGTAGAAGTGAAATATTGATCTTGATTCGATCAAGTAATTTTGCAAGTTGTTCTTATGATAAACAGAAGTGTCATTGCGAGCACGAGGGTAGCGAGTGCGTGGTAGTTCAGTACATGAATCTAGTGATTAGCAAGGCCCGCAAAGAGCGAGGGCCTTGCAATGACGGATGTTCTAATAAGATTTCTTAGAGCTTTTTTTTCTGGCTTTAGATGCGTTGAATTTTTTCTTTTTTTTCCCAGCTGGTGCTAGAAAAGTAGCTTGCTTTTGAGGAGCTAGTGTTGGTATCACATGTTGTTCGATGAGTTTTTTAGTAAAGCGTTCAATTTTTTGAATAAGACTTCTTTCTTCAAGTGTTGCAAAAGAAATCGCTACACCATTTTGACCACCTCGCCCGGTTCTGCCAATGCGGTGTATATAGTTTTCAGTAAATCTTGGTAAGTCAAAATTAAAAACATGGGTAATATCTTTTACATCTATACCGCGTGCTGCAACATCGGTTGCAATTAATAATTGAATTTTTCCTGCGTGTAGTTGTGCAATTCGTTTTTCACGATCACGTTGACGCATATCACCATGTAGAGCAGATACCTCAAAACCATCGCTACGTAATTTTTTTGCTAATTCTTCTGTAGCGGTTTTAGTATTAGAAAATACAATAGCTTGAGTAACTGCTTGGTTTGTCATAATGTGGTGTAACAAACGATATTTATGTTTTTTATCATCTGCTAAATAAATACGTTGTTCGATATTATCAAGCGTCATTTGATTGCCGATGATATCGATACGTTCAGGTTTATATAAAAGTTCATCAGTAAGACGAGCTAAGTTTTTGTCAAAAGTAGCCGAAAATAATAGGGTTTGACGTTCTTGAGGTAATTGATCGGCAATATAACGAATATCATCGATAAAACCAATGTCAAGCATTCTGTCAGCTTCATCTAAAATAAGCATTTCAATAGCAGAAAAATTTACATGACGACGTTCTACTAAATCAATTAATCGACCAGGTGTTGCGACTAATACGTCAAACGGACGTTTTAATTCACGTAATTGTTTAGGGTAGGGCATACCACCTACAATTTTTAACGCACGTGTTTTCATATGCTTACCGTATTTATTTTCAATAGCGTCGCTGATTTGATTTACTAACTCGCGCGTAGGTGCCAGAATTAAAACACGTGGAATACCTTTTTTAGGTGTATTTTGCAAAAGATCTAACATTGGAATCACGAAAGCAGCTGTTTTTCCAGTTCCTGTTTGTGCTGTTGCTATTAGATCAATACCTTCTAAAGCACGTGGTATGGCTTGTTCTTGAATAGGGGTTAATTGATTATAATTACATTCTTTAAGAGCAGAAATAATAGGTGCAGCAAGATTAAATTGAGTAAATGGCATAAAAAAACATTCCTTGAATATAAGTGATAATACAGTAGATCAAATACATTCGTATTTTTATCTACCATCGAATTTTAAATCTCAGTAGTGAGCCTCTTAATGTTATACTTCAAGGTATTATGCTGAGATAACTTAAATCCGAATCATAATATTCGTGGAATAGTAGAGGGTCATGAACTAGATCAAATGACTTTTTCAGTCTAGCTCAAAGTCACGTTCAAACCAAAGTAAAACTTTGAGTTAAGGCAGTGTAACAGAGTTTAGACAGATTAGCAATGTTTGAGTGATGGGGTTATTCATCTTCTTCTTCGTTTTCATCCTCATAATCAACTAATTCAAGTTGTTTATTCTTTTCTAGAAGAATTTGAACCTTTTGTTCTGCATCTTGTAATGCTTTTTGGCATTGGCGGGTGAGTTGTACGCCTTTTTCGAAAGAGCTTAATGACTGTTCAAGGCTCAAGCCACCTTGTTCCATTTGCTCTACGAGGGTTGTTAATTCTGCTAACGCTGCTTCAAAGTTGAATGCTTCAGATTTTTTGCGCGTCATGGTTCTGTTTCCTTTGTTTTGAGAGGTAGAGGTAAATGTAAATTTTATACCCCCTCACCTCCATATTCGTCTCCTAAGAAGTTGAGAGAGAGGGAGAGAAATTGTAGAGTTAGTATATCACCCTCAATGCTGTGTTGTATCGCCAGGTTTAGTTTTTTGAGCTTTAGCTTTATCATCCACTGGCGCTGCAACAGGTGCTATGTCACTGGCGATAGGTACTGGCATATGCTCAAGCGCTAAACCAAGTACTTCATCAATCCAACGCACTGGGTGAATTTCTAACCCTGTTTTAATATTTTTAGGTATTTCTTTTAAGTCACGTCTATTTTCTTCAGGAATTATCACATGATGAATACCTGCACGTAATGCTGCTAGTAACTTTTCTTTTAAACCACCAATTGGTAAAACTTCACCACGCAAGGTGATTTCACCCGTCATCGCAACATCTGCACGTACTGGAATTTTTGTTAAAGTAGAAACAAGGGCAGTACACATACCAATACCGGCACTTGGACCATCTTTAGGTGTTGCACCTTCTGGCACGTGTACATGAATATCAGATTTTTCATAAAAATCGTTATGAATACCGAGTTTTTCAGCACGACTTCTAACAACTGTGAGCGCTGCTTGAATTGATTCTTGCATGACTTCACCTAATTGGCCGGTATAGGTTGTTTTACCTTTCCCAGGAATTGCAGCTGCTTCAATTGTTAATAATTCACCACCAACTTCAGTCCAGGCAAGACCATTTACTTGGCCAGTTTGATTATTTTTCTCAGCAAGCCCAAAACGATATTTTTTTACACCTAAATATTTTTCAAGCTTAGTTGCAGTAATCGCTTTCTTTTTTAGGTCAGGTTTTTTAACGATGCTTTTTAAAACCTTACGACAAATTTTTGCAATTTCACGTTCTAAATTACGAACGCCCGCTTCACGTGTGTAGTAACGTATAATGTCTCTTATAGCAGATTCAGTGAATGAAATTTCACTTTCTTTTAAACCATTTGCTGTGATTTGTTTTAAGATTAAATGTCTAAGTGCAATTTCAACTTTTTCATCTTCCGTATAACCTTCTATATGAATAACTTCCATACGATCAAGGAGTGGGGGAGGTATATTCATAGAATTAGCTGTTGCAATAAACATGACTTCAGATAAGTCATAGTCAACTTCTAAATAGTGATCATTAAAAGCATGATTTTGTTCGGGATCAAGTACTTCTAATAGTGCAGAAGCTGGATCACCACGAAAATCCATCGCCATTTTATCAATTTCATCTAACATGAAGAGTGGATTTCGTACTTTAACTTTTGCTAATTTTTGTAAAACCTTACCAGGCATAGAACCAATATACGTACGACGATGGCCACGAATTTCAGCTTCATCGCGAACACCACCTAAGGAGATTCGCGCAAACTCACGCCCTGTAGAACGAGCGATTGATTGTCCTAACGATGTTTTACCTACACCAGGAGGACCAACGAGACATAAAATGGGGCCTTTGAGTTGTTTTACACGCTGTTGTACTGCAAGAAATTCAATAATACGTTCTTTAACTTTTTGAAGACCGTAGTGATCATGATTCAATACTTCTTCAGCTTTGCTTAAATCATAACGAATTTTGGTTCTTTGTTTCCATGGAATTGATAGCATCCAGTCTAAATAGTTACGTGTTACGGTCGCTTCAGCAGACATAGGTGACATTGATTTTAGTTTGCTAAATTCGGCTTTAGCTTTTGCTTTAGCTTCTTTACTTAAACCAACGGTTTCAATTTTTTTCTCAATCTCTTCCATTTCATTAGGCGCTTCGTCTAACTCACCCAACTCATGCTGAATGGCTTTCATCTGTTCATTTAGATAATACTCGCGTTGGCTTTTTTCCATTTGTCGTTTAACGCGACCACGAATTCTATTTTCAACTTGAATTAAATCAATTTCAGATTCCATTAAGCCAATTAGTTTTTCTAAACGAGCTTGTAAATCTGTGATTTCAAGTAATTGTTGTTTTTCTTCGATTTTTAATGATAGATGCGCAGCAATGGTGTCGCAAAGTCGAATCGGATCTTCAATACCAGAAATAGAAGGAATAATTTCTGGCGGTATTTTTTTATTAAGTTTTACATATTGTTCGAATTGACTTAGTACGGTACGAACCATGATTTCAACTTCACGGTCGTCACCACCAACTGTTTCAACAAAATCAACTTCAGCAGAAATATAATCTTCGCGAGGTAAAAACTGAACTATCTGTCCCCGTCGAATGCCTTCAACTAATACTTTAACTGTTCCATCAGGCAGTTTCAGGAGTTGTAAAATGGTTGCAATAGTTCCAATTTTATAAAGTGCATTGACTTTTGGATCATCATCTGCAGAATTTTTTTGTGCGACTAATAAAATTTGCTTGTCATGTTCCATCGCCATATCAAGTGCTTTAATGGATTTCTTACGTCCTACAAATAATGGAATAACCATATGCGGGTAAACAACCACATCACGTAATGGCAGTACAGGCAATTCATTTTGTATATGTTCTATTTCAGTTGTAAGTTCATTTTCAGGCATTTTTATTATCCTCATTTAAGAAGCTTTTTTATCAGCTTCATCATTCGCATAGCTTAATAATGGTTTAGATTTGCCATTTACAACATTTGCATCAATTAGTACTTTCGTCACATTCGTCATAGAAGGTAGTTCATACATCGTATCAAGTAAAACATGTTCGAGTATAGAGCGTAAACCACGTGCACCTGTTTTGCGTTTCATCGCCTTTTGAGCTATTTCTTGAATTGCGTCAGGTAAAATTTCCAGCTCCACATTCTCCATATGAAATAACTTTTGATATTGCTTTGTTAGTGCATTTTTAGGCTCAGTCAAAATTCTTTCTAAAGTCGTTATATCCATTTCTTCTAATGTTGCAATCACTGGTAATCGACCAACAAACTCGGGAATAAGCCCAAATTTGATTAAATCTTCAGGTTCAACCTCGTTCAGTAACTCAGTGATGGCTTTTGAGTCATCTTTTGAACGAACATCAGCTGAAAATCCAATCCCTGATTTAACAGTGCGGGCACGAATGACTTTTTCAAGGCCTGCGAATGCTCCACCGCAAATAAATAGTATATTTGCAGTATTAACTTGTAGAAATTCTTGTTGAGGATGTTTTCGACCACCTTGAGGTGGTATAGAGGCAACAGTTCCTTCAATTAATTTAAGTAGGGCTTGTTGTACACCTTCGCCAGAAACATCGCGAGTAATCGAGGGGTTATCTGATTTTCGAGATATTTTGTCAATTTCATCGATATAAATAATCCCAGTTTCAGCACGTTTTACATCATAATCGCATTTTTGAAGTAGCTTTTGAATAATGTTTTCAACGTCTTCACCTACATAACCTGCTTCAGTGAGTGTGGTTGCATCGGCAATCGTGAAGGGTACATTTAACAAACGTGCAAGTGTTTCTGCTAACAGTGTTTTTCCACTTCCGGTCGGGCCAATGAGCAGAATATTACTTTTACTCAGTTCAATATCATTTTGCTTTTTATCACTGTATAGACGCTTGTAGTGATTATAAACGGCAACAGACAATACTTTTTTTGCTTTACTTTGACCGATGACGTACTCATCTAAGATTCGGTTAATTTCTTTAGGAGCAGGTAATTTACGTTCTGCTATTTCTTTAGGCGCTTCATTGACCTCTTCGCGCAAGATTTCATTACACAGACCAATACACTCATCACAGATAAAAACAGACGGTCCAGCAATAAGTTTATGAACTTCTTGCTTGGCTTTGCCACAAAATGAGCAAGTCATATCCATTTTATTGCCGCCTTTGCCTGATTTGGTCGTAGTCATATCACATTCCTCATATCAATGACGAGCTTCATTTCTGTAAGTATAATAGGCAAATGGCTAAACTTCCTCTTCTTCTGAACGTTTAATAAATACTTTATCAATTAATCCATATTTTACGGCTTCTTCGCCACTCATGAAATTATCGCGTTCAGTGTCTTTATGGATGGTTTCTTGTGGTTTACCTGTATGTTTAGCTAAAATTGAGTCAAGTCTGTGGCGAACCAGCATCGTTTCTTGTGCATGAATTTGTATATCGGTCGCTTGGCCTCTGTAACCGCCTAATGGTTGATGGATCATGATTCTAGAATTGGGGAGACAATATCGTTTACCAGGTGCACCGGAAGCAAGTAATAATGCCGCAGCACTTGCTGCTTGACCTAAACATAAAGTGCGAACGTCAGGTTTAATAAATTGCATGGTATCGTAAATGGCAAGTCCTGCTGTGACAACACCACCAGGTGAATTGATATATAAATCTATATCTTTTTCTGGATTTTCAGATTCTAAAAATAACAATTGCGCGATGATTAAATTGGCCATATGGTCTTCAACTTCACCGACCATAAATATCACGCGATCTTTTAACAGGCGGGAGTAAATATCATAAGAACGTTCGCCTCGCGCGGTTTGTTCAACCACGATAGGAACAAGCGCGTTCATCATCGGCATGTCTAAGTCATTATTTTTATTTTTCATCGCTAGGCTTCCAAATATGTTTAAGTGTTAATTTGCATGAATTCATTATAATTTTGGTTTTTATCGGTGGTTTTAGCTTTACTCAAAACCAGATCGATGACTTGTTGTTCTAAAGCCTCCGTTTCATAACGTGCAAGCATTTGCTGATTTTCCATAATATACTTTTCAAGTAGGTCAGGTTTTTCGTAAACAGCAGAAGCCTCTTTGATAAGAGCAGATAATTTTTCTGGGTCTAATTTAATATCATTTTGTTTGATAATTTCATGAACGATCAAACTAATAGAAACACGTCTGGTTGCCTGATCAACTAATTCAGGATGTTCGTGTGAGCCGTGATCTAGTTTGACTTCTTTGCCTTGATGTTCATGACGATGCATTTCATGATGCAGATATTCTGCTTCACGTGCTACTAAACTACTAGGTACATCAAACTGATGTAGCTCCACTAATTGTTTGAAAATTTGATTTTTTATTTCACTTCGAATTGCGCGTGCTAGCTCAGTTTCCATGTGATTTTTAACTTTGTTTTTCAATGTTTCAACAGAACCATCTGTAATTCCTAAACGTTGTAAAAATTCATCATTTAATTCTGGTAAAATAGGTTGTTTGATTTCATGTACTTTTACTGAAAATTTAGCTGGTTTGCCGGCTAAATCTTTTGCATGATATTCCTCAGGGAAAGTGACATGAATATCACGTTGTTCACCAGTTTTTGCACCGATAAGCTCATCTTCAAAACCAGGGATAAAGCGATTTTCACCAATTATAAGTTTCGCATGTTCTGCTTTACCGCCAACGAAAGGTTTATCATCAAGAAAACCTTCAAAATCGATATCGAGTAAATCACCTTTTTGAGCTGCACGATCAACTGTATCAAAAGTTTGTTGCTGTTTCCTAACACCTTCTAACGTTTTTTCAATATCAGCTTCTGTAATAGAAACATTTGGCTTTTCAACGTTATATTTTTTAAAATCTACTAATTTAATTTCAGGAAATACTTCGAAACTGACAACATATTCTAATGGTTTACCTTTTTCAGCGTTAACTTTTTCCAAAACAGGTGTACCAGCAGGTGTAATATTTTCTGACTTAAAATGTTCAGGAAGGGAGGCATTGATTGCTTCATCAATGGCTTCACCACGCAGAGAATCACCATGTACTTTTTCTATTGCATCAGGTGTTGCTTTTCCTGGACGAAAACCTTTAATTTGGACATTTTTAGAATGAGATAGTTTATCAAGTTTTGCTTTATATTTGGCTTCAACTTGATCTGCTGGGACAACAATCGTTGCGCGACGACCTAAGTTACTCGTGTTTTCAATGGTGATTGACATTGTTATTTCCTTTTTTTTGCGTCTGACCTTGTTTCGCTGATCAGACAAACCAACTTCTGGTGCGAACGGAGAGACTCGAACTCTCACAGGTTGCCCCACTGGAACCTAAATCCAGCGCGTCTACCAATTTCGCCACGTTCGCAATTAAATCTGGTGGGCCGTGTAGGGATCGAACCTACGACCTACTGATTAAGAGTCAGCTGCTCTACCAACTGAGCTAACGGCCCTAGGAGTCAATTTGGCGCGCCCGACAGGATTCGAACCTGTTACCCTCGGCTTAGAAGGCCGATGCTCTATCCAGATGAGCTACGGGCGCTTAAAACATTTCGCCCAACAGTGAGGGTCACGTCTTGAATCATAGCTTTTTTCACGTTTTGAGGTCAGGTCTCTTACCCAAGACCTGACCTCAAATCGTGAAAAAAGCTATGTTTCAAGACGTGACCCTCACTGTCTATAAATATATCTGGGGTGAACGATGGGGCTCGTACCCACGACAACCGGAATCACAATCCGGGGCTCTACCAACTGAGCTACGTCCACCATTGATCAAAATTTGGTCGGGGTAGAGGGATTTGAACCCCCGACATCCTGCTCCCAAAGCAGGCGCGCTACCAGACTGCGCTATACCCCGAAATAAACCGCCAATCATACGCATACCAATGCTTGTCGTCAATTTGTTCTTGAGGATAAAATTGTACTTTTTAATAAGTAGAATTTTGAATATTCCGATTATTTTTACCTACAGTCAAAAAAACTCGCTTGTATTGTTGACTATAGTCAAAAAAACAAGTAAATTTATTATTACTGAAAATGAACCAGGGTTTTTATTATCGTTATGGTAAAAAGATATCTTGCAGAACACGTTGAAAAAGACCTTTCTCGAAAAATGGTTTTTGTAGGTGGTCCAAGGCAAGTTGGAAAAACTACATTAGCAAAAACATTGTTAGGAAATGATAAGGGATATTTAAATTGGGATATCTTAGAACAACGCGAGCGTATTTTAAAACACGAATTGCCTCCAACTTCATTCTGGTGTTTTGATGAAATACATAAATATCGTTTATGGCGTAATTTTTTAAAAGGTCTTTATGATCTAAAATTACCTGAGCAGAAAATCTAAGTGACCGGCAGTGCCCGACTTGATTATTACAGATTTTCTGGTGATTCTTTGCAAGGTCGTTAGTATTATTTACGTTTGCATCCACT
>JBFWPS010000046.1:0-10707 GCA_050249855.1 Gammaproteobacteria bacterium | reverse complement strand
AGAAAATACAAAATGTATTAATACAAATATGTTCGATTTATTGTAACTTGCTCATGAGCTTCAATTAATCGTTTGTCTAATTCTTTAGAATGTCGTTTAACAACTTCAAACAACATGGCGAAATCACCTTTATAGTTATAATCCGTCAATCGTGTAATATTAAATAGTGCTTCATATATCTCAAAATCGCCAAGAGCTGACAAAGTTTTATGATAAATACTATCTACCTCGGCTTTATGATGTCTAACGTGAAAAAATGGAAAACTTAGCTTTACGATCGTTAAGTAATCTGATAACAAAGCTCTTACTTTATCGAACCAGGTTCCTTCTGTATTCTTCCATAGTTCTTCCAAAACAAAATAATAGGGCGTAAGATCTCGCCGTATATTTGGTTCAGAAGGGACAAGATCTTTTTGTGGAATTAACTCCAGCATCAATTCACCAATCTTACTAAATAACTCTTTTATATTAATATTGTCCTTTGCACTTGTGCATATATAACCTGTTTCATCAAAAAAACGTATCATTTCATATTTCTTATTTATTACGTCTTGTCTCGCATTCTTAATACTTTTTACAAATTCTTTTTCCAACGCCTCTCTTTCTCCAACAGGTATCAAATCAATTTTTGTTAACACAAATAAAAATCTGCATGAAGCGTTTTGACCAAAATTATTAACAATCGAAGTATACCAATTTATAATATTCTCTTGAAAATTCCGACAATCTGCGGGAATCGTGACAACAAAAAGTGACGTACCTTTATAATAATCTTTGTAGATTATATCCTGAAATCTAAACCCGCCTGAAACATCATAGACTTGCACTGAAAAAATTTTCCTATTCTTTTCAATAGATAAGGAGCTATTCGAACTCAAAATGGTTTCACTATAATTATCATCATATTGATTATGAAAATAGCGATGACACAATTTTGATTTACCTGACATAGAATCACCCACAATAGTAACTCTTAGCAATGGAGCTTTTTTTGGTTTCATGTAATAAAACTTATTTTGATGCATAATATTAGCCTAAAATATATCTAAACGGTATTTATGACCTATAATTATACAGATTGTGTTAGGGATTATCAAGAACTAATTAATCTAAATCAAATCGCTGTAGATACTGTGGCAACACGCAATTCCAGTGTAAACGCTGTTTAACTAAACTTGCCAAGGCTTGGCTTGCTTGAGGCTCACCATGCTTGATAAAGACTTTTTTAGGGGTATTAGGCATACAAGCTAGCCATTTTAACATTTCCTCGCTATCAACATGAGCAGATAGATTATGCATTTGAATAATATCACATTTTACAGGAAGGAAATCCCCGCGTATTTTAATCGTTTTAAGTCCTTTCACTAATCGTGCTCCCAGGGAACCCTCGGCTTGAAATCCAGAAAAAATAATCGTATTTCGATCATCACCTAACATTGCCGCTAAATGCGAAAGAACCCGTCCCCCTGAAAGCATACCACTGGCTGAAATAATTATCTTTGGCTGTTTTTGAGAAAGTAATTGTTCAGACTCTTCAGGCGTGTGAATATATTTAGCAATTTTACAAACACTCATCGCTTCTTCAAACGACAATCGATGTTCAGTATTATGTTCACAAAACAATTGAGTTGCATCAATAGACATAGGGCTATCTAAATAGATAGGGATAGGTGGAATTTTTTTTCTTTGTAGTAATTCATGCAAATAATATAAAACACTTTGCGCACGTCCTACTGCAAAAGCCGGGATTAACACACTACCACCACGATGAAAGGTTTGATTGATAATTTTATCGAGTTGATTAAGCGGATTTATTTTATCATGTATTCTATCACCGTAAGTTGATTCAATAACTAAATAATCACTCGCCACAGGTGGCGTTGGTGCTTTCATAATAGGATCATGAGGACGCCCCAAATCACCTGAAAATAAAATACGTGTTTCCGCATGTTTAAATAACAATGTTGCAGCCCCTAAAATATGACCGGCATAATGAAATGTAAACGATGTTTTATCTGACAAATGATAAGCTTTTTCAAAATCAACAATTTTGAAATATGCTAATGATTTTTCCGCATCTTCTTTTGTATAAAGTGGCAAAGCTGGATGATGCTTTGAGTATCCATGTTTATTGGCATGATACGCTTCTTCTTCCTGCAAATAACCACTATCAGGTAATAAAATAGAACATAAATCACGTGTTGCTTCAGTACAATAAATTGTCCCACGAAATCCATTTTTTACTAATAATGGAATGTAGCCACTGTGGTCAAGATGAGCATGCGTTAAAATAATATCCGAAATTTTTGCTGGATTAAAAGTTAAATCTTCTCGATTACGTAAACGTATTTCTTTAACACCTTGAAATAAACCGCAATCCACCAGCAATTGTAAGTGTTCAGCTGTTAAATAATATTTTGAACCGGTTACCGTATGAGTTGCACCTAAAAATTGAATTTGCAAAATAGTATTCCTTTGTGTTATGAATGACAGAATTATTTCATATTTATAACATTATTATCAACTTTATTAGCAAAAAGAGGGTTAATATGAAAGTTGCCATTTTTAGTACTCATCATTTTGAAAAACCTTATCTTGATCTTGCAGTAAAAAAATATCCTCATGAAATAACCTATTTTGATATTAACCTACTAGCACAAACAGCTCAAAATGCAAAAGGTTTCGATGCTGTTTGTTGTTTTGTTAGCGATCAATTGAATAAAGATACTATAAAAATATTAGCCAAATTAGGTGTTAAAATAATTAGCTTGAGAAGTGCAGGATTCAATCACGTAGATTTACAAGCAGCAAAAGAAGCCAATATCACGGTAACACGTGTACCTGCTTATTCACCTTATGCAGTTGCTGAATTTGCAGTAGGTTTAATTCTCTCATTAAATCGTAAAATTCATAAGGCTTATAACAGAACGCGTGAACATAATTTTTCATTGGATGGTTTATTAGGTTTTGATTTACATGGTTCAACAATAGGCGTTATAGGGACTGGAAAAATTGGCAGTGTATTTTCTAAAATCATGCTGGGTTTCGGCTGCAAAGTATTAGCCACTGATCCGATAGAAAATCCTGATTGCCTCCAAATAGGTGTGCAATATGTTTCACTGCAAGAACTCTGTAAAAAAAGTGATGTGATTAGTCTTCATTGTCCTTACACTCCAAAAACAAAACATTTAATCAATGCAAATACACTTGAGCTTATGAAACCTGGTGTCATGATAATCAATACAGGCCGAGGAGCCTTAATAGATACTAAAGCAGTCATCAAAGGCCTTAAAACTCAAAAGATTGGTTATCTTGGTTTAGATGTTTATGAAGAAGAAGAAAATTTATTTTTTAGAGATCTCTCTGAAGTAATTATCACCGATGATATTTTCATGCGCTTGCTCACTTTTCCCAATGTGCTGATCACAGGTCATCAAGCATTTTTCACCAAACAAGCCTTAAACAATATTGAGCTAACATCTTTAGCCAATATTACTGCTTTTGAGCAAAGTAAAGGGGAGATATTTATAGTTTCTGTTTAATAGTTTTAAGCTAACTTTACAGGAATAAGATCTATTTCTAAATTCAACTTTTATTTGAACTTTTTTCCAACAAATCACGAATATCGGTTAGCAAACTAATTTCTGAAGTCACTTTGCCAGTAGTTTTATAAAACTTACTAATTCCTTTTACCATTAGAAATATTGCGAATGAAATCAAGGTGAAATCAATCACCGATTGTAAAAACAAACCCCATTTAATAACAGCATGTCCAACCACAAAAGATTTTTCAGTAATATTGATCCCTCCCAATATTAAACCGATTAATGGCATCAGAATACCATCAACTAATGAAGTTACTATTTTACCAAATGCAGCACCCATGATCACAGCAATAGACAAATCCACAACATTGCCGCGCATGGCAAATGCTTTAAATTCACTTATTAAACTCATTTAAAAACTCCTTATAAATAATTTTTATTATTTTGAAGATCCAACCATAAATATTCTTTTAAACGGAAATAATATTTTATTATTTGATTGTAGAGGATAAGCATGAAGAATAGATTCAATATATTTTTTTGAAAATAATTCTTTATCTTCTTTCGTCATTTCAGCTAGAACCATTTGTAATGTAGTACCACTCACCCATTCAAAAATAGCTTGGTGATTTGGCATTTCTTGAAAGTATGTTGTTTCCCAAATAGTAAGATTTTCAAACTCTGCTTTTGAAAATAAATCATAATAAAGATTTGCTTTATATAAAGGCTCTGTTAAAAAACCATAAGTTAATTTACTTAATAATTGTTCCCAAGTAGGATTGGTTTTCAATACTTGAATAATGTTCTGATGTGAAGGTGCATTATAATTATTAGGCATTTGTACGGCTAATAGTCCATTTTTTTCTAAAAATCCTTTCAACTGTGGAATAAGTAGTTCATGGTTTGGTATCCATTGAAGTGAGGCATTTGCAAATATTAAATCAATTTTTTTTGAAGGTTTAAATTTTAAGATATCTTCTTGAATAAAATTGATTTGAGGATATTTATCTTTCGCTTCATTGATCATAGCGCTGGATGAGTCAAGCCCCATAACGTTTGCATTAGGCCAACGTTCTTTCAATAAAATAGTACTATTTCCAGGACCACAACCCAAATCAACGATTACTTTAGGATTGAGTGTTTTAGGTATTACAGATAACAAATCATGCGCTGGACGCGTTCTGGCACTAATAAATTGTGAATATATTTTATTATCCCAATGATTATTCATTATTGTCCCTGATGAGTTCATTTTGATATACAATACTATGCTTTTACACCAATAAAAATATCAAAGGTAGTATGATTAGGATCTACACTACGCTCATCATAAACTTCAAAGTCTGCAATGTAGGAGCGATTACCATTTAAATCTGAAGCATCCATCTGCCAAATTTTCTGCCATGCATGAATACAAACATCTGGCATTTTACCTGGGCCAGCGGTAAATTTCGTGTACCTTTGTACAGGAATACTAAGTTTTTCAAAATCTGATGCGATATCTTCTAATGATGAAACTTCTTCTCCAATAAAATAACTATAATCCCCTGTGAAATCAGATTCATAGTTTGTATATACACAATAGGTAATTCCTGGAGTTTTTCTGTGTGAAATTTTGTTTGACAATCCCTGGCTAAAATATTTTTGAATCATTGAACCAATTTTTGCAGTCTCTTGATTCATTTCATTCATATTGTTAGTTCTTGTTGTAATACCAACTAATTTTATTTCAGGTAACTGGAGATTTGTTTTGTGCATAAGACCCCTCAAAAACATGTTGGAATAGTATCACAGTAATTAAATCATCTGTTGTAGTGTTGCAATACGCACACCAAAGCCAACCAACAATGCGCCCATTAATTTAACAAAATAAAACTGTACTTTACCTATGCCTGATTTTACAACTCGATGCGTCATCATCATGGTTAGTAATGAGAACCAAATCATGTGTATAACAGCAATTTCGAGACTATAAATCATTTGCGTACCTAAAGCAGTTGATGGTTTCAAAATCACGGTAAAGAATGCCAGCAAAAACATAATCGCTTTGGGATTTAATAAATTACAAAGCAGCCCTTGACGAAAAGCTTGATAAGCACTTAATTGCTTTCGAGATTTTGATTCTTCTACATGCACCTTATCTCGTTTACTAAATAAACTTTTAATACCTATATAAATCAAATAACCAGCACCTAAATATTTAATAATACTGAATAATAAAAGGGATTGTGAAATGATGATTGCTAACCCAAATAAGCAATAAATTGAATGTATTAACAAACTCGTAGAAACACCTAAAGCAGTATAGATTCCAGCTCGTCTCGAATAAAACACGGCATTCTTACTAACCATTGCAAAATCTGGGCCAGGAGAAATAGCCGCTAACATAATAATCGATGTCACAATGAAAAACTCAGACATAACTCTCTCCTCCGTCTATATAATTTGATATTGATTCTAACATAAACAGCAAATAGGATCACGTCTGAATCGTAGTTTTTTTCACGTTTTAAAGGTCACGTACTGTAGGGTGGGCAAAACGTGCGTCGTAAATGCGTTTAATTTTTTACGATTACGAATGTGCACGTGTGCCCACCATAGTGAATTGAAAAATGAAACGCTGCTTGGTGGGCACATGCTTTGAAAATTATTCGTCATTGCGAGCCTTGCGTTTTTGCAAGGCCTGGCAATCCAGAGCTAAGTTGGAATAGATATTCACCCTGGATTGTTCCGCTGCGCTCGCAATGACAACGGCATTTAGGCTTAGTCGCCCTGATGAACCTTAATAGGATACGGTGGTAATTCAATGTGTTGTTTTAAGAAATTAGTTACATCATTCAATTGAGAAATCAACGCCGAGGAATATAAACCTTTCGTACAAGTAGTTTTAGTAAAATGATCCGTAACTATCAAATATTCACCTTTATTCTGCACTACAGGACATTTACAAACTGCTTTAGATGGGTCATTTTTATCAACGATACAAGGACTATCAAAACACCAAGCCCATGGGCGATTATTAGTACAAGGAACATAAGCTTTTATAGGTGAATAGCGGGAAACAACCATCAACCCTTCTTTAGTTTTTTGAACTTTCTGACATGGCTTACTTCCGGCAGAGTAACCATTTAAAACAATACATTTACAAGCAACTACATCCTTTCCTCCAGGGATAGGAGTACACATTGCTTTTGTACATAAGGCAAACTCTCCCTTACAAAGCGTGTAATTATCTGCAAAGCTAGCTCTTGTTAATCCAAGCAAAAGAAAAAATAACAAGAATCCCTTTTTCATTATATTTATCCTCTTTTTTTAAAATAAAGAAAGTACAAAAAATAAAGCTGTCACAAGCGAGCGTAGCGAAGCAATGACGATGAATTTATACAAATCGTATATATTACCGAATTTATTGTTTATATTTAAATACTTGTTATAATTTATAATAAATTTACAGCGTTTAAAAGGAACAAATCATGTCAATTTGGTTTAAAAATTATAACCTTGATGATTTTAATGCAATCCATCGATACATGGTAAAGCATTTAGGCATAGAAATTATTGAAATTGGTGATAACTATATAAAGGGCACCATGCCGGTAGATGAAAGAACTAAAATGCCTTTAGGCTTACTTCACGGCGGTGCATCCTGTGTACTGGCTGAAACTTTAGGTAGTTATGCATCTGGACTTTGTATTGATCCCGAAAAGCAAAAAGCGGTAGGTCTTGAGATTAACGCTAATCATATTAAAAGTGTTACATCGGGTATTGTTACTGGCATTGCAACACCCATTCATTTAGGGAAATCCACACATGTATGGGACATACGAATTCACGATGAACAAAATAATTTGGTTTGCGTCAGTCGTCTCACGGTTAAAGTGTTATAGAACAAACGGGGTCAGATCCAGAAATAGCACTTTTTTCCTATGATTTGGTGCCAAAGCATATTTTTAACATATATTCAATGAATGAAACTAACATCGAAAATCAATTGATTCTATACAATATGAAATTTCAAATGATCTAAATCACTAAAATCATTGTATCCTAATGCATGTTATGAAATTATAAATGCCTGAATTTTGCTCTGGCACCAAATCATAGGAAAAAAGTGCTATTTCTGGATCTGACCCCGTTGATGTACAAAAATGTTGAGTACGCAAATTTATTTCTGCGATCCTTACAAATTTCGGCAGAAAGGTAATGTTGAGAATGGTTTCCAAGAAGAGCATCAATTTTTTTGATCTCGCAAAGTAAAATTAATCACTTAGTTAAAAAAATTAATTGTCGCCCAATGAAATGTTTAGTTTATAAAACACCAGGAGAAGAATTTATGTATTTAATGGAACTCAAACAGGATGTTGGAGAAAAACAATTCAATTTGATTGATATTGTTTTTATCCTACACTTCAAAGATAAATAATTTTTTATAGGAGAAAACACCATGGCTCGTGACTTTAAGATATCTGACCCACAATATTCTGATTGGATATTTATAGACAAAAAATATGCGCATACCCCAGGCGGATATATTTCATATAGATCAGTGATATGCGGTAACCCTCCCTTAAAATAGAACTGCTTTTAAGGGAGGGTTACCTTTGACGCTCACTGCAATTATCAGGACTATTCATAACGACACAGGACTCAGTCACACAAAAGTCACGCAGTAAACTATTCAAACTGTTTATAAACAATAACGCCAAAAATCTGGGTAACTCATATAATCACCTATCAAAGCTAAATGCTAGCCACACAAAGCCAACATGGAAGAGCAGTAATTGGACATGGCGGTATTATAACTCTGTCCCATTTTAATTCTTGATATAGACTTTAAAAGTCTATATCAAGAACGATTATGGCAAAAAAAACATTCGCACTAGGTCCGCTCGGCTCAAAGTTTTTTTCTTTGATGCAAGCCAGACACCAAACACTGATACGACAAGGTGAACTACAATCTGCGCTTGGGCTTACTCCTGCCCAGGAACAAACGCTTTTAAAACGATTAGCTGGCAAAGGTTTCCTTCTTCGTTTACAACGAGGAATTTATCTAGTACCAAAAACTTTACCTACTAGAGGATTTTGGCGACCTAATGACTACTACATTATTCACCAATACATGAAGATATTGAATGCTAAATATTATATTGGCGGCTTAAATGCTATCTACCACCATGGATTAACAGAACAAATCCCAAATCAATTCACTGTTTATAATAATAAATATTCGGGCAAAAGATCGTTTGGAAAACTCAATATTTCATTCATAAAAAATGACAGTGCGAACATAGTAGGATTTGAATCAAAGTCAATTCCTAATTGCGGTTCGG
Source organism: Gammaproteobacteria bacterium (assembly GCA_050249855.1). GTDB lineage: Bacteria > Pseudomonadota > Gammaproteobacteria > JBGSLN01 > JBGSLN01 > JBFWPS01. The sequence continues at coordinate 1,832 of JBFWPS010000046.1, read as the reverse complement.
TAAATATTGCAACTAAAGCAAAAACAATTATAGATCTTATACAAGACTGGAAGCGATATCACCTAATAGAATCGGCATTTGAATGGTTAGAACAGGCTTGCAATGACAGCAATTTTCTAAAAGACTTTATTCAATTAGCTGCAAAACACACTAATAACAATACCATGAGACGAATCGGCTATTATCTTGAAAAATTGGGGGTAAGTGATCGAAAATTATCTCTCATCAAAAATTAGCTATTCGTGACTTTTATGATTTGTATTATGCAATTGACAACCAAATTATTGACATCAATAAAATTGACTTTATTAATTTAATAAAAAATAAAATTCAACATGAAAAAAATGTTCATGACTTTTCAAACACAGAATTAACTAAAATTTTACAAAACAAAATTAAAAGCGAGCTCAACCCAACACTAAGGCAACCTAACACAAGTGATTTTAATTTAGAAAACATCCTAAAAAGCTTAATGTTTTTGAATAAAGCATTAAAAAAATGACATGTTCTTTTTAAAACTTAACTCCATTGAAATTGCTTCTATCAACCAACATAATATTTCCATAACTGACACTTATAGCGTGATTATAAATGAATCACATAAATCCTTTAGCGTTGTTTGAATCGCAATTCCTTTATCCTCCTTTGCGTAAATAGCCCACATAAAATTTGTTTCATGTTCAGCCATATGCCAACAATTTATCATTATATGATCTAATAATGGTTTCCAAGGATTCAATCTTTCTTTTGAATAAAATTTTCTAATAATCTTTAACTCATCTTCGTTAATCTGTTAATTCGGTTCTAAATTAAAGTGTTCTCTAAGTTCATAATCTGTAATGCTTCCTTCGAAATCATCTTCAAGTTTCTTAACGCTTGAGAAATAAAGTGCTTCACTTTTCAATAAGTCTTCAAATTTTTCTAGACTCATATAGCGCCACACTTTAATTTTCTTATTTTTGGGTAATTTAAATTCTTCGAGCTCAGTGTATTTTTTATCTGTCATTAATATATTTTCTCACATTGTAATTTAACTCTCTTACATATAGTTAAAGTCACGTCGATTACGAACAAAAAAGATGGTATAGAAAGAATAAAAAAAGCCCAGGACAATTTCAGATAGTAAAGCACATATAAAAACTTAGATTTATTATTAACAGAAGCGCTTGCCGTTGGTGTAAGCGCGCCGCCAGAAAACAAGAAAATTAACTTTGATAAGGCATCAACTCTTTGTCTAAGATCTAGTTCAAAATCATTAAATATTCTAAGATAATTAACCATTCGCTGCTTTCTCCATATATATGCTGGATGAGTATTTTATAGTAACTTAAATTTCAAAAGCTAAGCCCTATTTGGTTCATTTTTTTTAAGGTAAAATCTTTTTTCATCATAAGAAATCATAATCGCATCATTATATTCATCTAAGATTTCATATTCGAAATTATTTAATACTTCGCAACTAGCATTGTTCGAATCACGATAAAACATTACCTCCTCCATCATTACAGGCTCAACTTTTTCTCCTTTACTTATACATTCAGCTGGACTAACTATAAAAGCATTACCTCTCGCATCATGCTCACTATCAGCCCATATAATTACATTAGGAAATTTAGAATTACCATGTGTATCCAGTAAGTATATTTTTTTGTTTCCATCTTACATATCTCTATTTCTGTATAAATAAATTACAGCATAATACTGGGCATATTTAAATAATTAAGATTAGCTAAGTTTAATATTTTTTCAAGTCTAAAAGCGTTTAAAATGCCTTATAGTAACGGACTATATAACTTGATCTATAAACTGGATTCAAATTACCTTATCAAATA
>JBFWPS010000045.1:0-10787 GCA_050249855.1 Gammaproteobacteria bacterium | reverse complement strand
TAACCAGGGACATCAAACATAAAACCGAAACTATAACTATGAACCATCACAGAAACAAAGGTCACAACGATCATGAGCAATGATGATAAACGATCAATCATAAATCCTATGTCAAAACGATAAGCACCACTAACACCCCAAGTGTAAATCGTGTCATTGAATGGATTAACGTGATCAATGAAAATCGCTTTACCAACTATTAATGATAAAATGAACGCAATAATCATACCCAAAATAGTTATCGTATGTGCTCCACGTTTCCCAATTTTTGGGCCAAATATGCCAGCAATAATCGAACCAACCAATGGTGCTAATGCAATTATTAAACTAAGATTTTTTAAATCAACCATCAGTTTTACCCTTTTAACGAATTAAGTGCTTGGACTCCAATATTATGGCGATTTCGATATAACACGACTAAGATAGCCAAACCAATAGCTGCTTCTGCTGCAGCAACTGTTAATATGAAAAACACGAAAATCTCACCAACATTTGTGCGTAGATAGTGAGAAAATGCTACTAAATTAATATTTACAGCTAATAAAATCAACTCAATACACATAAGCAAAATAATAATGTTTTTACGATTCAAAGCAAAACCACCTAAGCTTATAGCAAAAATAATTGCTGACAAAATAATATAGTGATTCAATGTAATCATATTATTCTCTTTTCTCCACAGGTATATCAACTAAATGGACTCTTTTATCTGAACGTGCAAATAATTGTTTTTTAATATTTTGCTTCTTAGCTCGTGTCTTATGTAAACTCAAAGAAATTGCTGCAATAATTGCAACAAGTAATAATACAGCTGCCAATTCAAATGGATAAACATATTGTGTATATAAAACCATTCCTAAACTTTTGACATTACTATAATTCTCTGGCGCTAATGCTGGAGCTGCTTGTGTTCCTAATGGAAAATGCTTCGGTGAAATAATGTAGAAGATTGTAATAACAAAAACACCTAAAACTAAAACGCCTAAAGGCGTATATTTTACAAAACCAGCACTTTTGGGAATTTGATCTAGATTAAGCATCATCACTACAAACAAAAATAAAGTCATAACAGCGCCAACATATACTAATAGTAAAATTAACGCTAAAAATTCTGCTTCTAATAATATCCATAAAACACTGGTCGCAAAAAAACCTGCCACCAATGCTAAAGCTGCATAGATTGGGTTTCGCAAACCAACGACCAATAATGCAGAGATTATTAGCATTGCTGCAAAAACATAAAAAATGACTTCTTGTAATAACATATCATTCCTTATCGATACGGGGCATCAGCCTTCCGATCGGTACTTAATTGAGCTTCATATAAATCACCAATAGCTAACAGCTTTTCTTTCGTTAAAATTTGTTCTCCACGGTCTTCAAAATGATAATGCATCTCCGGTGTTAAAACGATCGAATCAACTGGACATGCTTCTTCACAAAATCCACAATAAATACACTTGAATGCATCGACTTCATATAAAGTAGTTCGTCTAGTTCCGTCTTCACGTTGTTCTGACTCTATAGTAATCGCTAATGCAGGACATACTGCTTCACATAATTTACAAGCTATACAGCGTTCCTCACCATTTGGATAACGGCGTAATGCCAACATGCCACGGAAACGTGGCGAAATGGGGGTTTCTTCTTCTGGATATTGAATCGTTACTTTTTTACGGAAAAAATTACGCAAAGTAACAGACAATCCTTGGAATAATTCCCAAAGTGTGAAGCTTCTAATATAAAATTTTAATTTTTTTAACAACGCTGTCACCTCTAGTAAAATCTCTCGCAATCTAGGGAAGTTGTAGGGTGGGTTAGGGCCAAACGCCCGTAATCCACCATCAACTCTCTGGTGAATTATGGACCTTCGGCCCTAATCCACTCTACAATGCTTACGCAAACCACGGTCGTAAATGTAACATTGCCGCAAAACCTACAACCACTATCCAAACCAACGTAACAGGAATTAATACTTTCCATCCTAAACGCATGATTTGATCATAACGAAATCGTGGAAAAGTTGCTCTTAACCATAAATATAAAAATAAGAACACACAACTTTTTATAATTAACCAAGCAATACCGGGCACCCAACTAAATAATTTATCTAAACCCCAAATTCCTTCGAAAGGTGATAGCCAACCGCCAAAAAATAAAAGTACTGCTAATACAGAAACTAAAATCATATTAGCGTACTCTGATAAGAAAAATATCGCAAACATCGGGCCAGAGTATTCTACATGGAAACCTACAATTTCAGATTCACCTTCTGCCACATCAAAAGGAGCGCGGTTTGTTTCCGCCACCGCAGATATCCAATAAACTACAAACAAAGGCAATAATGGTAACCAATACCAAGTTAGAATATTTCCCTCTTGGCGTAATACGATATCTTGTAAATTCATTGAACCTGCTGCAATCAATACCCCCACGAAAGCAAATCCCATCGCAATTTCATATGAGATCGTTTGTGCTGCAGCTCTCATAGAACCAAACATAGCATATTTAGAATTTGAAGCCCAACCCCCAAGTAACACACCATATACACCAATAGAAGAAAGCGCGTAAATATACAGTACCCCAGCATTAATATTCGCCAAAACAAGATGAGGACTAAATGGAATAACAGCCCACGCAGCCATGGCTGGCGCGATTGTTAATAGAGGTGCGACAATAAATAAATAACGGTTTGAAGGTGTAGGCACAATGATTTCTTTTAAAATCAATTTTAAAACATCTGCAAACGGTTGTAATAACCCAAGTACACCAACACGATTTGGACCAATTCGTGATTGCATATAACCAATTATTTTTCGTTCAGCTAAAGTTAAATAAGCAACTGTTAGCACAAGCGGAATTGCTATCGCGAGAATTTTTATGATGATCCAAATTAAACTAATCAATGCTTCAATCATAACTTTCCACTATTTCAATCGGTCCAAAACAATCTCCCAAACAAGCTGTTTCACTAAAACCTGCTGGGATCCAAACACATTTTTCAAAAATCTTATTATCTATTACCAAAGGTAAAATTGCACTTTCATGCCCTTGTTTTACTTTTATCTTAGAAGCTTTCAACAATTCCAACTGTTGTGCGGTAGACGAATGTAATCTTGCAGCTGGTATTTCGCTGCCTAATGCTTCTTGTAATGCAGATGAACGACGCACAATGCCATCTGTGCGATATAAAGGCCATTCAGTTATACGCATTAATGGATGTTCATTTTTTTTCAATTCAATTTTATTTTCTCGTTTAGCAGGAACACATTCGCTACTAGATAGTACACCATGCAATGCTTCAACAATTTGTTCTGTCACTAGAAAATCAAAATTTTCTAAATGTAAGTAATTACCTAAAACACGTAATATCTTCCAGCCCGGACGAGCATTAGCATAAGGTAGAACGCTAGCTTTAAAATTCTGAAAATGTCCAGTTACATTTACAAAAGTACCATCCGTTTCAGAAAATGGTACAATAGGAATTAATATATCAGCATGTTCTCGCAGAAATGGTGTTTCATAAGCACTAAAAGCAATCACTAATTCAGCTGATTCCAATGCTTTTTTCATTTCAGGTAACTGAATACAATCTAACTCCGGTTCCAAACCAAAGAAAACGTAAGCTTGACGTGGTTTTGAAAACATTTCATTGATATTTAAACCTTGTTTCTGCCCTGCTTTTCCACCGGGCAATCTATGAGGAACAACCCCTGCAAGCCAAGCTCCTGCACTATTGGCACCTTCAGTTAAAAAGCCTATTGTCGTTTTTGTTGTTTGACTAATCCACTCAATCAATGCTCGAATTTTACTTGCTTCTGGATGATTTTGCGCAAGTGCGCCTAATAAAATTAATTTTTTCTCAGAAGTTAATATTTTATTTGCAATCACTTCTGCTTGCTCAGAAGGAATGATATTTTCTAAGCCTGAAGGCACTTGTGATTTTGTTTTATCAGAAATAACTTTTACAATTTGAGCCAATGATTCTGGCATTTGCATCATGGATGTTTGCCAATATTGTGTCACATCAAAATGATAATCGAATTTGATAGGATTAATCGCAAATATTTGCGCATCACGTAAACTGGCTTGTCTCACCCAATGCCCAGCAATAGGTTGTTCTCTTGCTATATTACTTCCAATCAACAAAATACATTCTTGTTCTAAGACTTCTGCAGGAGCAATAGGAAGTTTTGGGAATAAGGGTAGCGCATCGTCATCTGAAAAATCTACTTGATGTAATCGATGGTCCAAATTATTGCATCCTAATGCACGCCAAATTTTTTGCCATAAATACTGCTCTTCTAAGGTGGCAGAAGGTGAAATAATTGCACCGATTTGTTCTGCACTATATTGATTAATGATTCCATTGATACGATTAATGAGCTCAGGGAATATAATAGTCCAATCTGTTTCTGACCATTCTCCATTAACTTTCAATTTAGGGGTTTGTAAACGATCTTCAGTCATTAAACCCAAATAACTGAAACGATCACGATCAGATAGCCAATTTTCATTGATGGTTTCATTTTCTCGTGGAACCACACGCATTAATTCTCCACGTCTTGTATGAATTGAAATATTACTTCCTATACAGTCATGTGCTGCAATGCTTGGTTGTTGTTTTAATTCCCATGCACGTGCTTTAAAACGATATGGTTTGGAAGTCAAGGCACCCACAGGACAAAGATCAATAATATTGCCAGATAATTCAGAAGTCAGCGTATGTTTTACATACGTAGTAATTTCCATATTTTCACCACGATTAGTTGCTCCAAGTTCACGCTGCCCTGCAATCTCTTGTCCGAAGCGAACACAGCGTGTGCAGTGAATACAACGAGTCATATCAGATGCAATAAGTGGTCCTAAATCATCATCATTTACAGAACGTTTTTTCTCATTATAACAAGAATGATCTCTACCATACCCCATAGATAAATCTTGTAATTCACATTCACCACCTTGATCACAGACAGGACAGTCTAAGGGATGGTTAATCAATAAAAATTCCATTACAGCTTTTTGCGCAATGCATGCTTTTTCAGAACGCGTAAATACTTTCATACCTTCAGTAACAGGTGTCGCACAAGCAGGCAATGGTTTTGCTGATTTTTCAACTTCAACTAAACACATACGACAATTTGCAGCAATCGATAATTTACGGTGGTAACAAAAACGCGGTATATAAATATTCGCATCATCAGCCGCTTCAATTATCATTGAGCCTGGTTCTACTTGTAACGGTTTGCCATCAATTTCAATATTAACCATTTCAATGTTCCACTAAACAACGTCCATGCTTGATATGATATTCAAATTCATCCTTGAAATGACGTAAAAAACCACCTACTGGCCATGCTATCGCTTCACCAAAAGCACATATAGTGCGCCCTTCTATTCCTTTTGCAACTCTTCCTAAATTTTCTAAATCTTCCATGGTTCCATTACCTGATTCAATTTGAGCAACTAAACGAGAAATCCAGCCTGAACCTTCACGGCAAGGTGTACATTGACCGCAAGATTCTTCCATATAAAAATGTGCAATTCGAGCTAATGCTTTTACCATACATGTATGTTCATTCATCACGATCACTGCACCTGAACCTAATGCAGAACCTGCTTTTTGTAAGCTGTCATAATCCATATCAACTGTCATCATCACGTCACCCGGTAACACCGGCATAGATGAGCCACCAGGGATCACAGCTTTTATTTTCGTGCCATTTAACATACCACCTGCTAATTCCAATAATTTTGCAAAAGGTGTTCCTAATGGTACTTCGAAATTTCCAGGTTTGTTAACATGCCCAGAAACAGAAAAAATCTTGGTACCACCATTATTAGGTTTTCCTAGTTCTAAAAACCATTGTCCACCTTTTTCTAAGATGACAGGCACTGATGCGAACGTTTCTGTGTTATTGATGGTACTTGGTCTACCATACAAACCAAAATTTGCAGGGAAAGGTGGTTTAAACCGTGGCATACCTTTTTTCCCTTCCAGTGAATTCATCAATGCTGTTTCTTCACCACAAATGTAAGCGCCAGCACCTAAATGATTATGAAGTTCAAAATCAAAACCACTGTTTAAAATATTTTTACCAAGAAACCCTGCCGCGCGTGCTTCTTGTAAAGCTTGTTCACAACGTTCAAATGGTTCAAAAAATTCACCTCGAAGATAGTTGTAGCCAACGGTTGCTCCCATCACGTATCCTGCAATAGCCATCCCTTCAATTACTTGATGTGGGTTAAAACGTAATATATCTCTATCTTTACAAGTACCAGGTTCACCTTCATCTGAATTACACAAAACATATTTTGGCCCTGGTGCTGCACGTTGAATAAAACTCCATTTCAAGCCTGTTGGAAAACCTGCTCCCCCACGCCCACGCAGTGATGCTAATTTTAATTCGTCGATGATTTTCTCAGGTGCCCACTGTTCGCGTAATATTTTTTGCCAAACTTGATAGCCACCTACGCTTTGATAAGCAGCAAGTGTCCAAGATTCTGGTAAATGTAATGTGCGATAGCAAACTTGGTTTAAAAGCATTGGATTATTTACCCCCCCTCAACCTAAACAATCAAATCAAATTCAATATTTAATGCCGTCATTGCGAGCGTAGCGAAGCAATCCAGAACTGACTATCTATTTCAACTCAGTACTGGATTGCCACGCCTTGCACAAAACGCAAGGCTCGCAATGACGGCTAATCTACTTATACTTCTCTAAAATCTCATTTACCTTTTCAGGCGTTAAATTTTCATGATAATCTTTATCAATCTGCATCATAGGTGCATTCGTACATGCAGCCATACACTCAACTTCTTTTAATGTAAAACGGCCATCTTTGCTTGTTTCATTAAAACTAATTTGTAAACGCTGTTTTAAATGATCAACAATCTTTCCACAATCACGCAACATACAAGAAATGTTGGTACAAACGAATATTTTATGTCGACCAACTGGTTCTAAATCATACATACTATAAAATGTTGCAACTTCATAAACCGCAATATGCGGCATTTCTAAATAATCAGCTACTGCATTTAATAAACTCTTACTTAACCAACCATCATTGGCTTCTTGCACAATATGAAGCGCTGCAAGCACAGCAGATTGTTTTTGGTCTGCTGGATATTTCTGTATCCATTGATCAATTTGCTTACGTGTTGATTCTGATAATAACGCACTCATTTTATTTACACTCCAAACTATCGATCTACTTCACCAAACACGATATCAATACTTGATAAAATCGCCACTACGTCTGCCAACATATGCCCTCTACATAATTCATCTAAAGCCGCAAGATGTATAAAACTAGGAGGTCGAATTTTTAAACGATACGGTTTATTTGCCCCATCTGAAATTAAATAAACACCAAACTCTCCTTTCGGTGCTTCAATTGCTGCATAAGCTTCACCCTCAGGGACTGTATATCCTTCAGTAAATAATTTGAAATGGTGAATCATTGCTTCCATACTTTCCTTCATAACCTCACGCTTTGGTGGTGCAACTTTATGATCATCAAGCATGACTGGGCCTGGGTTGTCTCTTAACCATTGTATACATTGACGAATAATATGATTCGATTGACGCATCTCCGCGATTCGTACAAGATATCGGTCATAGCAATCGCCTGTTTTTCCTACTGGCACTTCAAAATTAACATGTTCGTATGCAGCATAAGGTTGTTTTTTACGTAAATCCCATGCAACACCAGATGCACGTAACAGTGGGCCTGTAAATCCAATTTGAACTGCACGCTCTGCAGATACAACACCGATGCCAACTGTTCTTTGTTTCCATATACGATTATCAGTTAACAGTGTTTCATATTCATCAACTCGTTTGGGAAAACGTTCTGTAAAATCCCAAAGAAAATCTAACAATGAGCCTTGTCGATTTTCATTTAAACGATCAATTTCATTTTTACTACGCAATGGTGATTCTTTATATTGTGGCATGCTATCAGGTAAATCACGATACACACCACCTGGGCGATAATAGGTTGCATGCATACGTGCACCGGAAACAGCTTCGTAGCAATCCATTAATTCTTCTCGCTCGCGAAATGAATATAAAAAGACTGTCATAGCACCTATATCAAGTGCATGCGCACCTAACCATAATAAATGATTTAATATTCTAGTAATTTCATCAAACATGGTGCGAATATATTTGGCACGAACAGGTGCCTCAATACCTAGCAATTTTTCAATCGCAAGTACGTATCCATGTTCGTTACACATCATTGAAACATAATCAAGCCTATCCATATAACCAATACTTTGATTAAAAGGTTTGTTTTCGGCCAGTTTTTCTGTCGCACGATGTAATAAACCAACATGTGGATCTGCTTTTTGAATCACTTCACCGTCTAACTCTAAAATCAAACGTAAAACACCATGCGCAGCAGGATGTTGAGGACCAAAGTTAACTGTATAGTTTCGTAATTCAGGCATTATTTTGTATCCTGTTTTATTGCATTCTCTGGTTCTATGTAACGATTATCATCTCGTACAACACGCGGTACTAATGTTCTTGGATCAATTGAAACAGGTTCATAGATTACTCGCTTTTGCGCCGCATCATAACGAACTTCTACATTACCGATTAATGGAAAATCTTTTCTAAATGGATGTCCCACAAAACCATAATCTGTCAAAATTCGTCGTAAATCAGGATGATCTTTAAAAACAATTCCAAATAAATCGTAAGCTTCGCGTTCAAACCAATTGGCTGAATTCCAAATTGTATTGACAGAAGCAATTGTCGGTGGTTCGCCTTCCGGGAAAACACGCAAACGTAAACGATGATTATGTTTTAGCGATAACAGGTGATAAACGACCGCAAATCGTGGTTTAGTCCAAGTTGAAGCATTACTTTTTTCAACACCACGACAAAAACCAGTTGCTGTGGTATCTTGTGTTGCCCAATCTGAAACACCATAAGTAGAATAATCAACGCCACAAATATCTAATAATATTTCAAAATGTAATTGTTGATGGTCACGTAATAATATGCATGCTTGAATAAGTGATTGTGCAGGTAACTCTAAAGTAATTTCACCATGCGAACATTTTATTTCTGGAGAAAATGCTTCAAACTCAGTTTTTAGAATTTCTGTTAGTATTTCAATCTTTTTCATTCGCTAGCCTTTCACGCGTAATAATATTATTACCTTGTGTCTGATTTTTTATTTTATTTTGTAATTGAATAATACCATACACTAAAGCTTCAGCGGTGGGTGGACAGCCTGGCACATAAATATCAACGGGAACAATACGATCACAACCTCGTGTAACTGAATAAGAATAGTGATAATAACCACCACCATTAGCGCAAGAACCCATGGAAATAACCCAACGTGGTTCAGCCATTTGATCATAAACTCTGCGTAATGCAGGCGCCATTTTATTACATAAAGTGCCAGCGACAATCATCACATCAGATTGACGTGGACTAGGACGAAAAATCACACCAAAACGATCTAAATCATATCGCGATGCAGCAGAATGCATCATTTCAACAGCACAACAAGCTAAACCAAAAGTCATAGGCCACATAGAACCGGTTCGTGCCCATGCTACGAGCTGGTCTAGTGTAGTTGTAATAAAACCTTGTTGTGGCAACTGCACTACTCCCATTCCAATGCCCCCTTTTTCCATTCGAAAATAAATCCGATTGTTAATAAAGCAAGAAAGATAATCATAGCAATAAAACCAAACCATCCAATATGACGTAATACCACAGCCCAAGGAAATAGAAATGCTGTCTCGAGGTCGAAAATAATAAATAAAATTGCAACGAGATAATAACGAACATCAAATGGTAAGCGAGCATCTTCAAATGCAGGGAATCCACATTCATAGGCTGATAATTTAGTCGGGTCTGGTTTTTTAGGAGAAACCAACGTTCCCATCAACATAGGGACACAACCAAAAATCACCCCCATGATCAGAAAAACTAAAATTGGAAAATAGTTTTGTAACATTTTAGCCTCTATTAGAGAGTATTTTTATAAAAACTATGGTGCCGAAGGTCGGACTCGAACCGACACGGCTTACGCCACCGCCCCCTCAAGACGGCGTGTCTACCAATTTCACCACTTCGGCTATTGCTGCGCTCCTGAGCCCGTTTCAGTTCCAGTGATTGGTTCCGCACCTATGTTAGGCATAATAAATGGCGCTGGCTTAGATTTTTGATCTTCACCACTCTCTGGTTTGGTCATTGGGACTGATAATTGCATCTGTGCAGGATGCTTTTTCTGATGTGCAGCTAAATTAGTTAAAACTAAACTCGTTATAAAAAATAGCGCAGCAATAACGCCTGTTAATTTTAATAAAAATGATGTAGAACCCTGGCTACCAAAAACAGTTTGTGAAGCACCTGATCCAAATGCGGCCCCCATATCAGCACCTTTACCGTGTTGAACTAAAACTAAGGCGATAAGACTAACGGCTAATAAAACATGAAATAATAAAATTAATTGTTGCATTGACAAATTTCCAAAAATTCATGTGCTTTTATTGAAGCACCGCCTACTAGAAAACCATCTATATCAGGCATCGCGATTAAATCAGCAGCGTTACTTGGTTTCACACTACCACCATAAATAATTCTAACTTGTTCTGCTAATGCAGAAACTTTTTCTTTTAACTGATTGCGTATAAACAAATGTACTTGTTGTGCTTGTTCAGGTGTTGCAGTAAGACCTGTGCCAATCGCCCATACTGGTTCATAGGCAATGACCGCTTTTTCAAGCACGTCATTTGAATTCTCTAAT
>JBFWPS010000044.1:0-10791 GCA_050249855.1 Gammaproteobacteria bacterium | reverse complement strand
TCTTTAGCTAAATCTAAAGATGTTCTACCTTGAGCATATTGAAAAAAAACATTGTCGCCACTAGAAATTAATTTTCTCACCATTGGAGTATTGCCGGCTTTAGCTGCAATATGTAATGCTGTTTCTCCATTTCTATTTTTTTGGTTTACATTAATTTTTTCAACTGTATCTTTATTTGTAAGTAAGAAGCGCGATAATTGACCTGGCCTAGATGCTGCAAGATGTAACCAAGTGTTGCCATCATCATCAACGCAAGTTAATAATGCAGGAAATTCATTAAAGATAAGCTCTGCAAATATCGGATAATCATATTTACAATTAGTTGAAAACATATAATCTAATAAATCATCCGCACGATCTTTAGCTCCGCGAGGATATTTATCAAAATGACCAAACAAAGTTAAAGCAATCTCAATATTACCTTTTTCTATAGCAAGCTTTAGTAATTCACTGTAATTTTCAGCAGATAGTTTATGTTTCTTAGCCGTTACAGCTTTATTTAAAATTTTCCCAGCAAAACGATGAAAATGCTTACTATTTTGTTCTTCTACAAAGGGCTTTAATAATGCAAAATATTTATTTTCAACCACCGTAGATTCACTACCTAACGTTTTTTCATCTTTGCCAATAAAACTATTGGTTAAACTTTCTTGCTTATCTTCTGGTAATTTTTCTAAAACTGGAATAACACAACTTGCAAATAAATGATGTGCATACTTTGATTTGAGCACATGGTCGATTAAATCCAAACACTGTTTCGTTGTTAAACCTAGATTTTCTGGGTCATCAATCTTCACTCTTCTCAATACGAGCAAAATTGTATAATTAAATAAATCCTGTTTATTTTGCTCAACTACCTTTTTCATAACAGGCTCTAATAATTTATAACAATCGTCCGTCGTTAAATTTTCCACGGGAAAACGATCAAACAAGGGTTGCGCATACACGCCCATAGATGCCAAATCATTATTACTTAAAATTTTATCTTTTAATGGATTAAGTAAATTAAAACAATGTTCCGATGAAAGCTTAGACAAAGGCAATTTTAATAATAATGGCATAACACACTTCTCAAAAACTTCGTTATCTTTTTTATCAAGAACAAATTGATTTAATTCAAATAATAGCTCATAAACATCTTGGCTGCTTAATTCATCAACAGGCAATTTATTTACAAAAGGAACAACAGTTTTTTCAAACAATTGAAGTGCAAACGCTCTATTTGTTCCATTGACTTTCAGCAGCCGAAGTACTTCTGTCGTTAATTTTTTTAATAATGCGTGTGCGCCTGCTGCTCCCAAATTACTTAATGGTAACTTTTCTAATAATGGCTTAGTCTGCCCCTCAAATATCCCTGTATTTTTAGACAAAATTACTTTATCTACCGATTGCATCAGCAATAAGTTTATTTCATTACTACTTATTATTTCCCATGGGAGTTTATTTTGAAAATGTGGTATTACTTTTAAATACAGCATGCTATTTTTTGAATTAAGAATGATATTTAAAAGCTCATATATTTGCACGGAAGTTAAATTATCTTTATTTAGCCACTCAACCAAGCTTGTACCAAAAGCCTCAAATAATTCTGAATTTTCTTGAGATAGAATTAATTTTAATAATTCATAATGATTTTTTAAATGCTTGAATAAATTTAAAAAATTATCACGGTATTTTTTTTTAAACTTTTTACTTACCAGTTCCTCTGAATCTGTAGTCTCAAAATCAGCAGATATTGCAAGGCGTTCTTGCTCACTTAAACTTTTAAATTCTTGCTCATCTTTCAATATTTGCAATAAAAGTTCAATTCCACCAATTTTTGAAAACTCATTTTCAGCATTTTCATCTGACAATTGTTTGAATACCGCTTCACAAAGATATTGGATACATTTTTCATTTGGACGTTTATCATTCAATTCGGTTTTGTTTAATTCTTTGTACTTGTACGATCCATCCGTGTAAGCAGCCTTATATAGAAATGATAATGCCTTATTATTATACGCTCCTAATCCCCAAGATCTTTCAGGGTAAAAATAAACATGATGAGCACTATTCGCTAAAAAATCAGAAAGTTTGGTCGCACCTAAAATCAATTTTAGTTGAGTTAATGCATCCTCTGAACTACTAAAATTAATAAATAAAAATTCATTTTGGAACTTTTGAAGATCTAACATATTATAATGCCTTTAATTTATCTAGATGGTAACAATTCTGTGGCTAAATTTTGATATAATATCTAATTCACCTTAAGGATTTCTTAAGATATGCTACTATTAATCATTTTTTATTAGGTCAAATACATGAAACACGCTCATTCCAAGCCCAAAATCATAGTCGCTATGTCTGGCGGCGTTGACTCCTCTGTTTCAGCCTATTTGTTGCAAAAACAAGGCTATTATGTCGAGGCTATGTTTATGAAGAATTGGGAAGAAGACGATACTGAAGAATATTGTTCTGCTAAAGCCGATTTAGAAGATGCACAAGCCGTTTGTGACAAACTTAATATTCATCTACATAAAGTAAATTTCTCTGCAGAGTATTGGGACCATGTTTTCGAGCATTTTCTTGCAGAATATCGAAAAGGACGCACACCAAATCCTGATGTATGGTGTAATCGTGAAATCAAATTTAAAGCATTTTTAGATTACGCCCTTTCTTTAGGGGCTGATGGTATCGCAACGGGGCATTATGCAAGGATTCGTGTATTAACGCCCTCTCCCTCGAAACAAAACAACACCTACCAACTCCTAACAGGCTTAGATCAAAATAAAGATCAAAGTTACTTTTTATATTTACTCAATCAATATCAATTATCTAAAAGTATGTTTCCTATTGGCGAACTACACAAAACTGAAGTTCGAAAAATTGCTGAAGAACAAGGTTTTATTAATCATAATAAAAAAGATAGTACAGGTATTTGCTTTATCGGTGAACGACGGTTTAAAGATTTTTTATCAAAATATTTACCGAACCAACCTGGCCCCATCGTGACGCCTGAAGGTCAAACCATAGGACAACATGATGGTTTAATGTATTACACCATTGGTCAGCGACAAGGTTTAAAAATTGGTGGGACTAAAAATTTTGAAGAACAGCCTTGGTATGTTGCAGCTAAAGACTTAGAAAATAATCGATTGGTGATAGTACAAGGGCATGATCATCCCTTATTATTCCACAAAACATTAATCTGTGAACAAATTCATTGGATAAATAATGTTCCCCCTACTCTTCCGTTTCAATGTTATGCAAAAATTCGCTATCGCAACGATGCTCAAGCTTGTACAATACATCCGAATTTTCATGTCTCTTTTGATAAACCACAATGGGCTGTAACCCCTGGTCAATCGATTGTATTTTATCAAGGTGATCAGTGTTTAGGTGGAGGAATTATTGAACGTGGCTAAACAAAAGCAAGTTAATTTGAAATATGTTTCGATTGCTTTAGGCTTAGCAAGTATTTTCCAAATCGCTTACTTGGTTGATGAACTTGCGTTAACAGGCACTTGTGATGAACAGACATTCTCAAACAGCATTAAAGTCATTCACGAAATAGATGCAGAAAATTTTTCAAATTTGTATGACAACCTTGAAAAAATTAAAATAGGCTTACAAACATTACTCTATGTTTTTGGTGGCGTATCTCAAAAAAGTGCGCACATGAACATCAGCCGTTATAGTTTAAGCCTAATTTTACTTCAACATAAACTATCGCATCACCCAAGTATGCTAAAAGAAATGAAAAAACGGCTTACACATGTTTATAAACAAATGGTTTTCTTTTCGGAAACACATGATGCAGTAATGGCGAACCTTGCTGATATTTACTTAAATACGGCGAATACATTTCATTATCGAATTCATATCATCGGTAAACAATCTTATTTGCGAAATGAAAGAATTCTTAATAAAATACGCGCTTTATTTTTAGCTGGCATTTGTGCAGGCACCATTTGGCACCGTGTAGGCGGTCGACGTTGGCATCTATTTTTTTCACGTAAATCTATTTTAAATGCGGCTAAATTATTATTGAAGGACACAAGCCATGCTCATATTTGAACAATCAAGCCCAGGGCGAAAAGCACAAGCACAAATACCACATGAATCAGCATGTACCGATATTCCAAAAGAATTATTACGCCAAAATAAACCACTTTTACCAGAAGTTTCTGAATTACAAACCGTGCGTCATTATACCAAGTTGTCACAAAAAAACTTTTCCATTGATAGTCAATTCTATCCTTTAGGTTCTTGTTCTATGAAATATAATCCTAGAGGCGTTCATCAATTAGCGATGATTCCAGGATTTTTAACGCGTCATCCTTTGGCTTTATTAGAAAACAGTCAAGGATTTTTACAATGCCTTCATCATTTACAAGAGATTTTAACTGAAACCACCGGTATGTCTGCCGTTTCATTATCACCAATGGCTGGTGCACAAGGTGAATATGCAGGTGTTGCCATGATTCGTGCTTATCATCACTCAAAAGGTGACTTTGAACGAACTGAATTTCTAGTGCCCGATGCTGCACATGGAACAAATCCTGCTTCTGCTGTGATGTGCGGTTTCAAAGTACGTGAAATTCCAACGGCTAAAAATGGCGATGTTGATTTAGATGCCTTAAAACAAGTGGTTGGTCCCCATACTGCGGGCATTATGTTAACAAATCCATCCACTTTAGGCGTTTTTGATCGCAACATTGAGCAAATTGCAAAAACAATTCATGCCGCAGGTGGACTACTTTATTATGATGGTGCCAATCTCAATGCGATTTTAGGCAAAGTCAAACCAGGTGAAATGGGTTTTGATGTTATGCATATGAATTTACATAAAACATTTGCAACACCTCATGGTGGTGGTGGCCCGGGTGCAGGGCCTGTAGCTGTCTCCAAACGTTTGGAACCATTTTTACCAATACCCATGGTTATGAAAGAAGAAAATCAATATAGATGGATGACTGAAAAAGATAAACCACAATCGATTGGCCAATTATCTACTTTTATGGGCAATGCTGGTATTTTACTTCGTGCTTATTTTTATATTCGTTTATTAGGAAGAGAAGGTTTAGAACAAGTTGCTGAATTAGCAACACTTAATGCAAATTATTTATTAGCATTACTAAAAAACATAGGTTATACCCCAGCCTTTCCTGAGCGATTAGCAACGCATGAATTTATCATTACACTTAAAAACGAAGAAAAAAACTTCGGTATTACAGCAATGGATCTTGCGAAACGTTTATTAGATTATGATGTTCATGCACCCACTACTTATTTTCCTTTATTAATTCCTGAATGTTTGTTAATAGAACCTACTGAAACTGAAAGTAAAGAAACATTAGATAATTTTGCTAAAATCATGTCTCAAATATATCAGGAAATGGAAGAAAATCCCGAAGTCATTAGAAATGCGCCGCATCATATGCCGGTCAAACGTCTAGATGATGTAAAAGCAGCCCGTGAACTTGATTTAGTTTGGAGAAAAGAAAAAAATGATTAATTATTCAATTGCTGATGCACTTTCTGGAAAAGCTGATTTAGATAAAACGATTACACTTAAGGGTTGGGTGCGCACAAGACGCGATTCAAAAGCAGGTATTTCTTTTATCGCAGTCTATGATGGTTCATGCTTTAATCCCATTCAAATCGTCGTTCCTGAAACTTTACCTAACTATCAAAATGAAATTATCAAACTCACAGCTGGGTGTGCTATCAGTGCTATTGGAAAACTCGTTGCATCGCCTGGCAAAGGACAACAATATGAAATGCAAGCAGAAGAAATTCAAATCATTGGTTGGGTAGATGATCCAGATACCTACCCTATTTCTCCTAAACATCATACGCTTGAGTATTTACGTGAGGTTGCTCATTTACGTGGGCGTACCAACACATTTGGTGCTGTATCACGTATACGCCATACAGCAGCACAAGCCATTCACCGATTTTTTGACAATCAAAAATTCTTTTGGATCCCAACACCTATTATTACAGCCAGTGACTGTGAAGGTGCTGGAGAACTATTTAAAGTCAGTATTCTTGATTTTGCCAATCTCCCTCGTCATGAAAATGGCAAAGTTGATTTCACACAAGATTTTTTTGGAAAAGAAGCTTATTTAACTGTATCAGGTCAATTAAATTTAGAAACTTATGCGCTAGCCATTAGTAAAGTTTATTCTTTTGGCCCTACTTTCCGTGCTGAAAATTCTAATACAAGCCGTCACTTAGCTGAGTTTTGGATGATAGAACCTGAAATTGCTTTTGCAAATTTACAAGATGATGCAAATTTAGCTGAAGCAATGCTCAAATTTATATTCAAAACCGTTTTAGATGAACGTGCTGACGATATGGCATTCTTTGCTGAAAGAGTCGATAAAAAATGTATTGAACGCTTGGAACATATGGTCAACACACCATTTGAAAGAATGGAATATACAGAAGCAGTTAGTATGCTTGAGAAATCTTCAAAAACATTTGAATTCGCAGTTAAATGGGGTGTTGACTTACAATCTGAACACGAACGATATTTAGCTGAAGAATTACTAGGGCGCCCTGTCATTCTGATGAATTATCCTAAAGATATTAAAGCATTTTACATGCGGCTTAATGACGACGAAAAAACAGTCGCAGCGATGGATGTACTCGCACCAGGTATTGGTGAAATTATTGGTGGTAGTCAACGTGAGGAACGTCTTGATATTTTAGACAAACGTCTAGACCAAATGTGCTTACCTGTAAAAAATTATGAATGGTATAGAGATTTAAGACGTTATGGTACCGTACCACATGCAGGATTCGGTTTGGGTTTTGAACGTTTATTAAGTTATATCACTGGTTTAGGAAATGTTCGCGATCTCATTCCATTTCCTCGCACACCTGGCAATGCAGATTTTTAATTAAATTAGAAAGGATACAATAATGGCTATCAAAAAAAATGAACCTAAATATTATTTATTAGTAAGTTTTTTATATGTACTTATGATCATTAACTGTATGGGTGTGATTTTATCCATGGGTGTGATGAGTATGTTACACGATAAAACTAACCTCCCCATTTCTATGGGTACACTGGAAGCATTTATCGGTATTTTTACCATTAATTTCATTGCCTTAAGAGCTATGACCCAATGGCGCAAATGGGGTTTTTGGTGTTTTTGCTTAACTTCTCTGATTACTGCTGGTATTTCAAGCTATCTTTATACCACATATGGGTTAGCATGGTATAAATCAGCATTGAGTAGTGTCACACCCTGTATATTGGTCTATATTTTATATCAGATAGGTGGAAAAAAGAAACCTTGGTTGAAGTTGACATAAAGGAGAAGAAAAATGCCTAAACTAACTGAAAACATGCCTAATTTATTAGGGAAATTCAAATCATTACTCGATAATATCGCAGGCCCTGGCGCTGCCAGTATTACAGAAGAAGCGATGGCCAAAGAAACTGATCCATTCAAAATAAAAATGATGGAAGTTGAGTTATTAATCAGTCAATTAAATGATATTCAAGTCATACAAGCACGCACGATTCATACTTTAAAAACCACATATGAAGAAGTTCGTAAAATGATTGCAGTGCAAGCAGCTGCTGAAAAGTCTGAAACCACTGCTACTACTGAAACAAAACCAGCAACGGAATCAGAAAATCCAGAACAATCAAGTGAAAAATAAGCAATCACCCACAATTATACCCCCTTTGAAAAAGGGGGTGGTTTTGCGTTGTTTGCAAAACCGGGGGATTTATCAGCGCTCAAAAGATCCCCCCGCTTTGCAAAAAACATGAACTATATAGTATGTAGGGTGGATTAGGGCCGCAAGGCCCGTAATCCACCGATACATTATGGTGGATTACGCCGCTAAAGCGGCTAATCCACCCTACAATTCTATTTCTACAACAAAAAAATTGGAAATCACATGCTGAAAAACACTGATACAACTTACAGCTCTTTTAGTAAATTTCTACACTGGACTATCTTTTTACTGGTAGCTATTATGCTTGGCGCAGGATTTTTCTTAGATGATATTCCACACGGTGCTTTCCGAACCTTTGTGATAACACTTCATAAATCAATCGGCATCACTATTTTATTCTTAATGCTGATCCGCTTAATTTGGGCACTCATGAATACAAAACCCAAACTACCGCCTCAAACACATTTATGGGAAAAAATATCAGAACATACCGTACATACGCTTTTATATATAATACTCATCGCCATGCCTTTGAGTGGATGGATCATGTCATCAGCTGCCGGTAAACCACCTAACTTCTTTTGGTTAGTTCAATTACCACTACCGGTGCCTCATAGTTCAGAATTAAGTGATTTTGGCTTTGCTATCCATCAATATTTAGCTTGGACTATTATCATATTAGTTTCTATTCATATACTGGCAGCACTTAAACATCATTTTATTAACAAAGACAATATTTTGAAACGAATGATGCCAACTAAATGATGGTCGTCATTGCGAGACCTGCGTCTTTTGCAGGTCGTGGCAATCCAGAACTGACTACCTATTTCAACTCGGTACTGGATTGCCGGGGCCCACACAAAACATGGGCCTCGCAATGACAACTCTGTTTTTTATAAGCGTCTTCAATTAATAATACAGCCTAACTCGCCCTGTCATACTAACTACAATAAAATATCGTTTCTTTCTATTTAATACATTTTCTAAAATAAATGTCCCATTTCCAAATCGCACATTGCCTGAAGGAGAAAACTGCAATAAATTTTTTTTTCGTTTCCAATGTATTACTAATTTTTTTTCTATTGTGCCTATTTTCGAAAGCTTTTTATCTCCTATTTTAAATTCACCACTGCCATCTACATCTGTAAAAGCAATTACACCGTTTTCCCATTGTCCTTCACATTTTTTAGAATCTAAACTTGCGCAAACCGTTACAATTTCATGCTGCATAACGGCTGAAACTCTCGCATTCTCGAGTAGATTTACAAATTGATGTATAAAAACAATTGATTCATTCTGCCTCATATAACTTCTAAAAAGTGACATGCTAAAACTTGTTACAATTGATATGATTATGAGCACAATCATACATTCGATAAAATTAAAACCAGCCGGTCTGTTCATGTTTCATTCCCTTTTGCATGAATTGTTTACAAAGCCTCAATTATCCACAACTTATCCACAAAATATTCGTAATTTATTGTCTTGCATTTCCGTAAAAACCGCACTATCTTGTGTATTGATAAATGAAAACTAACTAGATATTGAGTGTATTGGTCATATTTGCTAAATGCAGCTCTTGGCCTCTACAACACGCTCAATTAAGCATTATTCCGAAGGAAAAACAATGTCAATATCAGCTACTCAAACAGATGCAATTACAACTGAACCTAGCTTACTCATCACGAAAACTGATATCACTGCCACTGTGCCAGGTCAGTTACGTGTTATTCGTCGTAACGGAACTGTGACCCCTTACGATAGCACTAAAATTGCAATTGCAATGACAAAAGCTTTTCTTGCTGTTGAAGGTGGAACCGCTGCGGCTTCTACACGTATACATGAATTAGTAGCCCATCTTACCAAGCAAATTACCGAAGCCTTAACAAGACGTTTAGAAACCGGTGGCACAATCCATATTGAAGATATACAAGACCAAGCTGAACTGGCCCTTATGCGTAGTGGCGAACATAAAATTGCACGGGCTTACGTACTTTATCGTGAAGAACGTAGAAAAGCCCGCGAAGCAAATAAAAAAGCAAATGCCATTAGCCAAACTTCTGGTATTTCACAATTACGCGTGACTTTAGACGATGGCTTATTAGTGCCTCTTGATATCGCTTCATTACATACGCTCGTTGAAGAAGCATGCCATCAACTTAATGAAATTGATCCTGAGCTTATTATTCAAGATACCTTACGAAATCTATTCGATGGCGTAACTCTTACTGATGTAAACAAAGCATTAGTGATGAGTGCACGTACACTCATTGAAAAAGAACCTAACTATAGCTATGTCGCTGCAAGACTTTTACTAGATTCACTACGCGCTGAAGCATTAAATTTTTTAGGTATAGCAAAAAACGCCAGTCATCGTGAAATGACTCAAATGTATGACACTTACCTTCCACGCTATATAGAACGTGGTGTTGCGCTTGAATTATTAGATCCACGTCTTAAAGAATTTGATTTATTGATTTTATCAAGAGCTATTCGCCCAGAACGAGATTTGCAATTTACTTATTTAGGTATTCAAACACTTTATGATCGCTATTTCATTCATTCTGATGGTGTTCGTTTTGAATTACCTCAAGCATTTTTCATGCGCGTTGCAATGGGGCTTGCGATCAATGAAAAAGAAAAAACCATGCGTGCCATTGAATTTTATGATTTGTTATCTACCTTTGCATTCATGAGTTCTACACCAACCTTATTTAATTCAGGTACACTACGTCCTCAATTATCTAGTTGCTTCTTAACAACCGTACCAGACGATTTAGATGCTATTTATTCTGCTATTAAAGACAATGCCCTACTATCTAAATTTGCAGGTGGGCTTGGTAATGACTGGACACCCGTTCGCGCTATGGGTGCACGTATTAAAGGTACTAATGGCAAATCTCTAGGTGTTGTTCCGTTCTTAAATGTTGCCAATGCATCTGCAGTTGCTGTAAATCAAGGGGGCAAACGTAAAGGTGCTGTTTGTGCTTATTTAGAAACATGGCACTTAGATATAGAAGAATTTCTTGAACTACGGAAAAACACAGGTGATGAACGTAGACGTACGCATGATATGAATACAGCAAATTGGATCCCTGACTTATT
>JBFWPS010000043.1:0-10917 GCA_050249855.1 Gammaproteobacteria bacterium | reverse complement strand
AAATGAAATGTTTGAAGGAAATACTGGTTTGCAGTCTGCAGTCATAATTGGATATGATGATGAGGCGACAGCGACGAGTGGTATTTTTAATGAAGCAAAGGGCTTACTAATATTGCGTAATTCATGGGGTGATTGGTCAGGCGATAATGGAAATTATTATATGTCTTATAATTATCTTAAAATGCTTGTAGCACAAGGCCATGTTGTTATATCCCCAATTGATCTGCGTATTGACGGATAAATTTAAGTGAACCATTTAAATTATAAAAAAATAGTAGTAGGAGTTACAGGAGGCATTGCTGCTTACAAAAGTGCTGAGTTGATCCGACGTTTAAAGGAGTTAAATTTAGAAATTCATGTTGTTATGACAAAGGCCGCAGAATCATTTATTACACCTTTAACATTACAAGCGCTATCCGGAAATCCAGTTCATACAGATTTGTTTGATACAGCATCTGAAGCAGCCATGGGTCATATTGAATTGGCACGATTTGCAGACCTTGTTTTAGTTGCACCGGCTTCAGCTGATTTTATTGCGCGATTAACATACGGTCATGCTAACGATCTACTAACGACCTTATGTTTAGCAACAGCGGCACCTATCATGTTAGCACCAGCTATGAATCAACAAATGTGGTCAGCTGCTATAACTCAAGAAAATATTACAAAGTTGAAAGAACGCGGAATTAACATCATTGGTCCTAATCATGGTTCACAAGCTTGCGGTGATGTTGGCTATGGACGCATGTTAGAAGTTGAAGAAATTCTGTCTTCGCTTTTATCAAAAAAAGAGGTTAAAATTTTTAAGAATCTACACGTTCTTATTACAGCTGGCCCAACTCAAGAAGCGATCGATCCGGTACGGTATCTTACAAATCATAGCTCAGGTAAAATGGGTTATGCTATGGCTAATGCATTACACAAAGCAGGCGCAAAAGTAAGGTTAATTTCAGGGCCTGTTTCTTTAACTTTGCCAGACGGTATTGAAGTTCATTCAGTGGTTTCAGCGAAAGAAATGCATGATCAAGTGATGCACCATGTTCCTGATTGTGATGTTTTTATTGCTGCTGCAGCCGTAAGTGATTATTGTGTGCAAACGGTTTCAAAAGAAAAAATCAAGAAAACGAAAAATAAGCTTACATTAGAGCTTGTAAAAACGCCTGATATTCTAAAAGAAGTTGCTGCGTTAAAAAAGCGACCGTTTTGCGTTGGTTTTGCAGCTGAAACAAAAGATTATTTAAAATATGCGAAAGACAAATTAATACAAAAACATTTGGATGTGATTATTGCTAATCAAGTAGGAAAACCAGGCAGTGGATTTAATGCGGATATGAATAGTTGTGTTATCTTAACAAAGAAAACACAAAAATCATTTCCGTTAATGCAAAAAGAAACATTAGCTATGGAATTAGCTGAAACAATTGTTAAGGAGTATCATGCAAAACGTAAAGGTTAAAATTTTAGATAAACGTTTAGGGAATATTTTCCCTTTGCCAGAATATGCAACAGAAGGTTCAGGTGGTCTGGATCTAAGAGCTTGTTTAAAAGAGCCACTACAATTGGAAGCGGGCATGGTTGAATTAATTCCTATCGGAATGGCTATTCATATTGGTGAACCGAATATTGCCGCAATTATTTTACCTCGATCTGGCTTAGGTCATAAGCACGGAATAGTGCTAGGTAATTTGGTTGGTCTTATCGATTCTGATTACCAGGGAGAATTATTTGTTTCATGCTGGAACCGAGGCGCTGATCATTTTACAATTCAACCTGGCGATAAGATTGCGCAATTAGTTTTTATGCCAATCATCCGTCCTAAGTTAAAAATTGTTGATGAATTTGAAACTAGTGAACGTGGTTCTGGCGGGTTTGGTTCAACCGGCATATAATGTAAGGAAAGAACGTGTCAACATTAAATTTTTCAACTGAAGCAGAGCAAATATCTCCAACTATTTTCCGTGCTTATGATATTCGTGGTATATTTGAAGAAACTTTAACGACAGATGCAATTTATCAGATTGGTTTGGCTTTGGGTTCAGAAGCAAAATCAAGAGGGATTAATAAAATTATTACAGGGAGAGATGGTCGATATTCTAGCCCTTTTTTATCGTTAGCTTTTCAACAGGGTATATTGGCAACAGGCTGCGATATCATTGATATAGGTGCTGTTCCAACACCGGTATTATATTTCGCAACCCATTTTTTAGAAACAAACTCTGGAGCAATGATTACTGGTAGCCACAATCCTGCTGAGTACAATGGGATTAAAATGGTTTTAAATGGCAGTACGTTAACGCAAAAAGAAATTAAAAAATTATATCAAAGAATTCAATCACAAGATTATGAGTTTGGTCATGGCAATATAATAGCACAAGACGTCGTGAATGATTACCACCAACGTATTTTATCTGATGTAAAATTATCTCGTCCTTTAAAAGTAGTAGTCGATTGCGCAAATGGGGTTGCGGGAGATATTGTGCCTGAATTATTACGCGATTTAGGTTGTGAAGTAATTAAGTTGTTTTGTGATGTAGATGGAACTTTCCCCAATCATGAACCAGACCCTGGACAGCCTGAAAATTTACAAGCTTTAATTAAAGCTGTAGAAGATAATACAGCTGATATTGGTTTAGCATTTGATGGAGACGCAGATCGTTTGGGTGTTGTTACAAATGCTGGAGAAATTATTTGGCCAGATCGTATAATGATGCTTTTTGTAAAAGATATTCTAAAACAAAACTCTGGTGCTAATATCATTTTTGATGTGAAGTGTTCTCGTAATCTTTCTAAAATAATTGAAGCGCATAATGGTCAGCCAATTATGTGGAGAACAGGTCACTCGCTAGTTAAAGCTAAAATGGTAGAAACAAATGCATTATTTGCTGGAGAGATGAGTGGTCATTTCTTTTTTAAACATCGTTGGTATGGCTTTGACGATGGAATTTATGCTGCTGCACGTTTGTTAGAAATTTTATCTAAATATACGCAATCTAGTTCAAGTATTTTTCAGACCTTACCGAATAGCGTTTGTACGCCAGAGCTTAAATTAGCACTTTCAGAAGATGAGAAATTTGAATTTATGACAAAATTTTTAGCGCAAGCTGAATTCCCCAATGCTGATATTTCATATATTGATGGAATACGTGTTGATTTTCCTGAGGGTTGGGGACTTATTCGTCCTTCAAATACAACACCTAATTTAATATTACGTTTTGAAGCAGACTCTGAAAGCAATCTTGAAAATATTAAAGCGCAATTCAGGCAGCAATTAAAAAGATTGGACGAGAATTTAGATATTTTGTTTTAGAATTGTAGGGTGGATTAGGCGCTTTAGCGCCGTAATCCACCAAAGCTACTCAATAACTCTTCTACATCCACTTCCCCAACAATCCGTTTTGATTTTACCTCTTCGCCTTCGGTGTTATAAAAAATAAAAACAGGAGGGGCTATAACATCAAAGTTATTTTCAATGGCTTTAATATTAGGAGTGTTTTTAGTCACATCAATTTTGACAAGTACAGTATTTTGTAAAGCTTTAATAACACGATTGTTTGTCAAAACATACTTTTTGATTTTCTGACAGGTTGTACACCAGTCAGCAGTAAAATAAATCAGTACAGGTTTTTTTTCTAACTTTGCTTGATTTAAAATGTTTTTTAGATTTTCGAGAGAATCTATTGTTTTAAATGATAGTTCACTTGATGCTTGATTCACAGCTTTCATTTTAAAAAAGCCACTACTTTGCAAACTGCTGTTAATAATCATAGTAGATGCATAAATAAAAATAATTATACCTAATGAAAAACCTACTTTGCGTATAAAAGTAGATAGCGGCCAAGCCATCGTTGTTAAGTAAATTGCAGTCAATATACCTAAACTTCCCCACATCAATTGTATGATATTAGGAGGAACTAATCTTGAAAGTAAAATAACGGCAATGCTCAATAGCAATAGACCAAAAAAATGTTTGATATTATCTAGCCATTGACCCGCTTTTGGTAGTAATTTGCCAAGAGAAGTTCCAACGATTAATAAAGGTATACCCATACCTAAACTCATAAAAAAGAGAGCAGCCCCACCTAAATAAATATTTCCATTATGTGCAATAAAAGCAAGTGCTCCTACTAACGGTGGTGTTACACAGGGTGAAACAATAAGTGTTGCCAACACTCCCATGATAATAACGCCAATAAAGGTTCCAGCGTGTTGTTTTGAACTTGATTGCAAAATCTTTTCTTGTAGCTTATCTGGAATTTTAATTTCATATACGTCAAATAAAGATAACGCAAGTAAAATGAATAAAAGAGAAAATAAAATAATGATCCATGGTGTTTGAAATAATGCTTGCAGATTACTGCCAAGTAATGCGATGACGATTCCTACAAAAGCGAAAGTCACGGACATACTTAATACGTAAGTTAGAGATAACCAAAAAGCACGTTTAGTCGTGATATTAGGTCCTTGACCTAAAATAATACCTGATAAAATGGGCAACATTGGTAAAACACAAGGAGTAAACGCTAATAATATGCCCAGACCGAAAAATATTAATAATGAAATAATAAAACGACTATGAGATAAAATAGACTGTGTTTTAGTTTCATAATCATTGTTATGTATGAGAACAGGAGAATCTTCTTGAGTTATTTTCAGTGTCTCTGATTTTGAGTCAAGCGTAACCAATTTACTGACAGGGGGATAACAAAATCCATCGTTTGAACATCCTTGATAAATAATTTTTAATTTGAGATCTTGCGTGGATGTATTAATAAAAGGGATCGATAACGTTAAATCTGAATAATAAACTTCGTGTGTACCTAATAAATCCGTTTTAATTTTACCTTTTGGCAAAAATATCTTTCCTAGATTAGCTGTTTTAGGTCCGATAATTGAAAAATGAAATCTATCCTTGTATAAATAATATCCATTGTAAATTTGCCAATGAGCACTTAGTGAGTCTGTATTCGAATTTTTTATTGAAAATTGGAATGCCTTCTCCGTAGGTATTGGTTCTGGATTAGAAAAAGCCATAAAGCTTGTAAATAAAATGACCAAAAAACAAGCGATTTTAGAATGCATTTGATATACCTTGTACAGTTATAAAAGCGATGAAATGAATCTTAACATACTTAGGACTTACGTAAAACGCGCCATGCTTTGTTAAAAACTCACTCGAAATGCTCATTTATGAACATATAAACTGCGCTTTCTCGTTCGTTTTTGCCTCGCCTGGCATCGTTTTTCGTAAGTCCTGGTACTGGATACTTTTTTGTAATAGTCATTGCGATTAGTTGGCAAAGCCTTTATAATCCGGCCCTGTTGCAATCAGTAGAGAGAGAGAACGTTTGATAACCCGAGAAATCTTTCGTCCGTCACGGGAATTAGCATTTCGAATGGTTATTTTTCAAGCGATTATTGTGGCAATTGTTGCCCTATTTGCATTTATTAAATTCTCTTATAACACAAATATTGCATTTTCGATATTGATTGGTGGGGGCGCAAGTATTGTGCCAAATGCTGTTTTTGCGAGTCTTTTATTTCGTAAAATGTGCGAAACAGCCCCAAAACAATTTGTTCGTAGATATCTACGAAGTGAAGTAATTAAATTAATTTTGATGGGTTTATTATTTGTTGCAGGTTTGCAATTTAATTTTATTGTGGGCTTAGCAATGGTTTTAGGGTTTATTTTAGGTCAATTAGGCGTATTAGTTTACCCTTTAGCCTATTATTATATTAAGTAAATTCTCGAGCAGGAAAGTTATGAGTGCAACTGAAACATTAACTTCAGAACAATATGTACAAAATCATTTATATCACTGGCAGTTGAATTTACATAATTTCACATTTACTAACGGTGGTTTCTGGACACTTAATTTAGATACACTGATTACCTCGCTTATATTAGGTCTGTTGTTTTTAGTTATCTTTAGGACTATTGCAAAGCATATGGTGGTAGGTGCTCCTGGAGGCTTGCAAAATTTTGTTGAAATGATTTATGAATTTGTTGATTCAACAGTAAAAGAATCATTTCATGGACAAAGCGCAGTTGTTGCACCACTATCATTAACCATTTTTATGTGGGTATTTTTGATGAATACCATGGATTTATTCCCCGTGGATTTAATTCCAAGAATACTTCATGTTGCAGGGATCCCTGATTATAAATTTGTAGCAACGTCTGATCCAATGGCTACATTTGCTATGTCTATTTCTGTTTTCGCATTGATTATTTATTATAATTTCAAAGCAAAAGGTGCAAAAGGCGTATTAAAAGAAATGCTAGTTAAGCCATTTGGGCCATGGTTGTTTCCAATTAATGTTTTAAAACGATTACTTGAAGAAATTGTAAGACCTATTTCACTGGCATTGCGACTTTTTGGGAATATGTTTGCAGGAGAATTGATATTTATCCTGATTGCATTACTACCTTGGTGGGCTCAATGGTTACCTGGTGGAGCATGGTCCATTTTCCATATTTTGGTTATAACGATACAAGCATTTATTTTTATGATGCTTACGATTATTTATTTGACAATGGCACATGAAGAACATTAAAGATTTTTAACTTAATTATATTAATTATTAAAAGGTAGGAGGAAAGATGGAAATAGCACAGCTTATAGCAAGCGTTCAGGGTTTAAGTGCTGTAGCAGCAGGTTTGTTGATTGGTCTTGCAGCGTTAGGAACAGCAGTAGGTTTTGGTGTATTAGGTGGTAAGTTTCTTGAAGGGGTTGCACGACAACCTGAATTATCACCCATGCTGATGATGAGAATGTTTTTGATGGCGGGTTTAGTAGATGCTTTCGCTGCTATTTCTATCGTAATGGGATTATATTTGTTCTTCGCACAAAATCCATTTTTGGGTGCTGTTGTAAAAGCAGCTAGTGCAGTAACAAGTACAACTTAATAGAGTAAAATACTGAGGATTAGCCATGGATTTAAATGCTACCTTAATAGGCCAGATGATTACCTTTATATTTTTCATCTGGTTTACAATGCGTTTTGTTTGGCCGCCAATTACTAAAGCATTAGCTGAACGTAAAGCACAAATTGCTGAAGGTTTGGCTGCTGCTGAACGTGGGAAGCGAGAGCTTGAATTAGCACAACATAAAGCACTTGAATATTTGCGAGAAGCGAAAGAACAAGCTGCTTCAATTATTGAAGAAGCAAACAAGCGAGCAATTCACTTAATTGAAACTGCAAAAGCTGATGCAAGACAAGAGTGCGAAAGGCTTTTAGCTCAAAATAAAGTCGAAATTGCCAAAGAGATACAAAAAGCTAAATTAGAGCTTAAGCATCAAATTACCAACATAGCAATGATTGGTGCTGAAAAAATATTGGAGCGAAATTTAGATTCAGCAGCCAATTCTGCTTTAGTTGAAAAGTTAATTACAGAAATTTAAGGCTTACAAAAGTCATGATTAAAGACGGCAATATAGCAAGACCTTACGCAAAAGCAGCTTTTAAGTTTGCGTTGGCGAACAAGTGCATTGATGAATGGGCAAAATTTTTAAATTTGTCTGGCGCTATAGTCACTGAAAAGCAAGTATGGGAATTGTTACATAATCCACAAGTGGAAAAAGAAAAAGTATTAAACTTTATTCTTGATCTTCTGGGTGACCGTATTACAGAGCAACAACGTAATTTTTTAAAAGTTGTTGCTTTTTATCACCGATTAATTTTATTACCGAGTATTTCTGCTCTTTATGCAGAGTTACAACGTGAGCATGAACATATGATAGATGTAGAAGTTATTAGTGCTTTTCCAATAGCCGCTAAGCTTCAAGAAAATATTTTGCAAGCATTAAAAATACGACTGCAAAAAACGATTTCTGCGAAATTTATAACTGATGCAAAAATATTAGGTGGTTTGGTTATAAAAGCAGGGGATTTAGTAATAGATGGTTCTATTTTAAATAAGCTGAAACGAATGAGAGAATCTCTGGAAGCATAAATTGAGAGGATAAACATGCAACCAATAGCAACTGAAATAAGTGACTTAATAAAGCAACGCATTGCACAATTTGAAAATCTTTCTGAAATAAGTACGGAAGGTACCATCGTTAGTTTAAAAGATGGTATTGTTCGAATTTATGGTTTAGGAAAAGTGATGCAAGGGGAAATGTTAGAATTTCCTGGCGGCGTTTATGGGTTAGCGCTCAATTTAGAACGTGATTCTGTTGGTGCCGTTGTTTTAGGTCGAACGGAACACCTTTCTGAAGGCGATATTGTAAAATGTACAGCTCGTATTTTAGAAGTACCAGTTGGCGCCGAATTATTAGGGCGAGTGGTTGATGCTTTAGGAAATCCAATTGATGGAAAAGGTCCAATATCAACTAATTTAACCGCTCCAATTGAAAAAATTGCGCCTGGTGTTATTAGCCGACAATCGGTATCACAACCATTACAAACTGGACTAAAATCTATCGATGCGATGGTACCAATCGGGCGTGGTCAGCGTGAATTAATTATTGGTGACCGTCAAACAGGTAAAACCGCAGTTGCTATTGATACAATCATTAATCAAAAAGGAACGGGCGTAAAATGTATTTACGTTGCGATTGGGCAAAAAGCATCCTCTGTTGCTAACGTAGTAAGAAAATTAGAAGAATATGGTGCGATGGAACATACCATCGTCTTATCAGCGACAGCATCTGAATCTGCTTCTTTACAGTTTATTGCTGCATATGCAGGTTGTGCGATGGGTGAATATTTTCGTGATCGTGGTGAAGATGCATTAATTATTTATGATGATCTAACAAAACATGCATGGGCATATCGTCAAATTTCATTACTACTACGTAGACCACCTGGACGAGAAGCTTATCCTGGTGATATTTTTTATGTTCATTCTCGTTTGTTGGAAAGAGCTGCGCGTGTGAATCCAGAATACGTTGAACGTATGACAAAAGGTGAAGTAAAAGGTAAAACTGGTTCATTGACAGCGTTACCAATTATTGAAACACAAGCGGGTGACGTAACAGCTTTCGTGCCTACAAATGTTATTTCGATTACAGACGGACAAATCTTTTTAGAAACAGATTTATTTAATTCAGGTATTCGACCTGCAATTAATGCGGGTTTGTCTGTTTCTCGGGTAGGTGGTGCCGCACAAACAAAAGTAATTAAAAAATTGGCTGGGAATGTGCGTTTGTCTTTAGCGCAGTTCCGTGAGCTTGCAGCATTTTCACAATTTGCATCTGATTTGGATGAAGCAACACGCAAACAATTAGAACGCGGACGTAGAATGACAGAAACCATGAAGCAACCGCAATATTCACCTATGAGTGTTGCTGAAATGGCATTGAGTTTATTCGTAGCGATTGAAGGATACTTGGATGATGTTCCAGTAGAACAAGTAGTGATGTTTGAGCATGAATTACAAGCTTATTTTCGCAGTAGTTATGAAAGTCTTATGCGAAAAATCAATGAAGAGCTCGCTTTGTCTGATGAAAGTTCAGCAGAGTTAAAAGCGGGTATTGAAAAATTTAAAATGACTTTCGCTTCGACTTAAGAGAGTAACAAAAGCATGTCTACAGCAAAAGAAATTCGTAACCAGATTCGTAGCATTAACAACACGAAAAAAATTACAAGTGCTATGGAAATGGTTGCTGCCAGTAAAATGCGTAAAGCGCAAGATAGAATGCTTGTTGCAAAACCGTATGCAACTAAAATTCGTCAAGTGGTTGGACATTTAGCACATGGTAATACTGAATATCGCCATTTATTTTTGGAACAAAGAGAAATTCAGCGTTCTGGTTTAATCGTTGTTACAACGGATCGGGGTTTGTGTGGTGGTTTAAATACAAACTTACTTAGATTAACTGTAGCGACTATGAAAGAATGGCACAAAAAAGATCTTCCGATTGATTTGTCAGTGATTGGTAGTAAAGGTTTTAGTTATTTCAAAAGATTAGGCGGAAATATTATTAGCCATGCAGAACATTTAGGTGATACACCTAGTGTAACTGATTTAGTTGGTGTGGTTAAAAGTATGTTAAATGCTTATAAGAATAAAACCGTTGATTATGTTGGTGTGGTTTATAATCAGTTTATTTCAACTATGTCACAAAAACCGACTGTATTACAGTTGTTGCCTTTGGTTCCAGTAGATGAAGATGATGATCGAATCAAAAGACATTGGGATTACCTTTATGAACCTGATGCTAAAGTATTAATTGAGCTTTTGTTACAACGCTATATTGAAACACAAGTTTATCAAGCAGTTGTTGAGAATTTTGCATGTGAACAAGCTGCAAGAATGGTTGCAATGAAAAATGCAGCAGAAAATGCATCTGCATTAATTGATGATTTACAATTGATGTATAACAAAGCAAGACAAGCTGCAATTACACGTGAAATTGCAGAAATCGTTGGGGGCGCTGAAGCCGTTTAAATGAATTTATTAGAAATGAGGATGAGTATATGGCAGCAACCGGATCAGTAGTTGAGGTAATTGGTGCAGTCGTTGATGTGGAATTTCCCCGTAGTGAAGTGCCAAAAGTCTACGATGCGTTAGTAAGCAAAGATAAAGGTATAACTTTAGAAGTTCAGAGCCAGTTAGGTGATGGCATTGTAAGAACAATTGCAATGGGGCCAACTGAAGGCTTACCACGTAAAGTTGAATTTACTAATACGAATGAACCTATTACAGTTCCTGTAGGTAAAGAAACATTGGGTAGAATTATGGATGTGTTAGGAAACCCAATTGATGAAGCAGGCCCTATTGAAGCTAAACAACGTTTACCTATTCACAGAGCTGCGCCTAGTTTTCAAGAACAAGCAGCAACGAATGAATTACTAGAAACCGGTATTAAAGTTATCGACTTAATCTGTCCTTTTGCTAAAGGTGGTAAAATTGGTTTATTCGGTGGAGCAGGTGTAGGTAAAACCGTAAATATGATGGAATTAATTCGT
>JBFWPS010000042.1:0-10940 GCA_050249855.1 Gammaproteobacteria bacterium | reverse complement strand
TTCTGTATGAAAATGATAATACAAAAGTAAATATCGAAACCAATAGAACCTGGAGAGTTAGTCCTAGTAATAAGCTTATTGCAGAGCTTACTTCTTTGCTGGGTGCTGAAAACGTAGAGGTTCTTTACTCATAAAAACCAGCAAGGCAATTTTTAGGCAGCTTGCTGGTTCTTCTTAGGGTTTTTTCCCAAATTATCGATTTAACACGAAAAATATTTCTTTATAAAGCAGCCAAATAGCCGCGCATTAGTCTTCCTGGGGATTTTACTAGTTAGATTATTTCTAGGTTCCTCGAGCACTGTTAATCATACCAGGTTTTTTTCAGTTTTTTATGTCTTGCTGTTGTTATTCCTAGCCTGTTTCAGGTGTTTTCGCGAGCTAAATTAATCAAATAGAAATTTTATTGTGTCATCACAACAAACCACTCGGGAGAATTGTGATGCACAATAACAACTTTATTAATGAATTTAAAAAAATATCTTCAGCTATAGGTGATATTATAAAAGATGAAAAAAACTTACGAAATTTATATGAGAGTAATCGTCCATTATACGAAAAAAAGATGGAAGAATATCGAAGACGCTATCAAGAACAAATGACGGCAAAGCAAGATAATAAAGATTTTAACGGTATTTATCCAGGAAAAATGAAATTTAGTGAGTTTAAGAACCTCACAAAAATTCAAGATTCAAGTAATTTACAACAAGCTAGTTATCTTTATTTTGACCCAGCATATATTAAGAATTTTGATAAAGTTGAGCAAGCTGATCTTCAGCGATTTTTAACCGTTACAAAACCAGAAAATCTTTCTTTTTGTGGCGCCAATGGACAACAAGGTATTAAAGGATTAAAGAATTCAAAAATAAAAGTAAAACTTAATATTAATGGAGTATCACACGAAGAAGCTATTACACATGAAATTAAAATCCACAACAGCACGAGCAGAATATTTTTATTTCCGTTGCGGCCGGTTGGTCAAGGCCCAGTTATTTATGTAGCTGGTTTTTTTGATAGCAAAGGGTTGCATGATGGGCATAAAATAAGTCAAGTTGTTTTGAAGGATTTAAATATTTCTAAATATTCTTCAGTAACACAAGCAGGAATGTTTAGAAAACCAAAAGATCATCGTGATAGAGATTTGCAAACGGAACATAATCATATACCAGTCTTGGTACATTGATTTTTCCGAAATAATTGAATAAGATGGCTTGTTAAATAGTCTAAAGACCTGTAATAAAAATTGCCAAAGGTGATATATGTATACACAAACAGTTAATGCGACATATTCAAATGATACATATCCAATCGATAAATATCCTCATGAAATTTTTGCCGATTATACTAAAGCTATGCCAGGTAATGATGCTATTTATGACTTTGAGCTTTCTCAAGCAGGTGCGTGGCGAGATCCTCGCACACGTTATCGAACGATGACCTATAGTGAATTAGATAAAGCGAGCAATCAACTTGCCCATTATCTACAAGACCGAGGATTTAAGAAAGGGGATAGGTTGGGATTGCTATTTGGACGTAGCCGAGAATATCTGGTTGCATTACTTGCTTGTTGGAAGCTAGGTCTAACAGTGATGCCTTTTAGTTGGCGATCTAAAGATAAACCAGAAGATAATAGGAATCGGTTTTTAGTCCATTTGCTACAAGCACAGATTGATGGTGTCATCACGAATGATTTTTGGAATGAAGTGAGTGGAGAGTTTAGAACAGAATTTAGAGAGGTTTATGATTCGATTGCAAGTCGGTTTCGTGACCATGTTATTTATCTAGATTCAAATTTATCGAATATTCAAGCTTGCTCGTCAGAAATTATCAACTCTGAAAGACCAGAGGCCAATGAAGTTGCTTACATTTGTTGTTCATCTGGTACAACGGGACTTCCAAAAATGATCGCGGTTCCATGGGGTCAGATTAGCTATAGAATGAAAGCAGCCATCATGAAACTAGGAATTAAACCAGCAGAACGAGTGATGACATTTTGTGATTTTGAGTTTGATGCGAGTTTAATGGAAATTTTAATGGCCTTGAATGCGGGAGCCTGTTTGACCATAGTGCCACAGTGTGTTCGTAGTGCCTCTAATTCTGAATTACCAGCTTGGTTTAAATATTGGCGAGAAAAAGGTAAAGCGCAGGAATATACCATTTTGCTGCCGTCGGTATTAAGTTTATTGCACGCGTCAGATTTACGCGATATGAAAGCTTTTATAACGACCGGTGAAAAGTGTAATGCGGTGGATATGAAGCGGTTCTTAGAAAAAAACATCAAAGTTTTTAATGGGTATGGCCCGGTTGAAACAACTTTTGGTGCAACATTAACGGAGCTTTCAAGCCATGATGAATATGCGCCTGTCTGGCAAGCTATGCCGGGTATTACAATGGTTTTTGCTACGGTTTCAGAAGATGTGACAGGAAATAAACAATTTCAACCGGTGAGATATTGGGATGAAAATAGTCCGGTAGAAGGAAATGCATGCTTAGGAAATCAGGCGTCTGTTGAAGGAGAGAGTGTTCAACAAACTGTGTCGCGTGTTACAAATAGTGGATTAAAATATGAACAATTACCAGGTGATGGACATTGTCTTTACCGTGCAGTCAGTCTTTATTTAGACTTAGATGTGCAAGCATTAAGAAATAGAGTTGCCTCAAACATTGAAGATAACTTATCAAGTTATGTGGGTATCATTCGAGCAATAAATCCTCATCAAACCCCCCAAGATTATATCAATGCGATTAGAAATGGTGAGGAATGGGCGGATCATCTAGAAATAGCGATTCTTATGCAAGTATTAAATAGACCCATTGTGATTATGAGTCCAGATGGCAGCATTCGGAATAAAACAGATATAGGACAAAATTCAGGTGAGCCTATATTTGTCTATTACAATGGACATAATCACTATGATGGCTTAATTTTAATCAACTCAGGCGAGCAGAGTGGTTCGTCTATTTTACAGTCATTGACACAGTTGAATGAACAGTCCCTTGAAGGACTAAAAGGAGAACTTTTAATTGGTTCTAAGTCTGGGATGGCGCATTATTTGGGAGAAAGAGCCGAAGACCTGAACAGTGTAAAATTTAAACAATTACCGGGATTTCCAAGCCTTCAATTTTTTATTCCGAATGATGGTGCAACCATTATAGATAATAGATTGCAATTTACAGGACGTACGGATCGAACGATCAAACGCAATGGTGAATGGTTAAATTTAGAAGAACAAGAGACGGAAATTGAAAAATTATTAAGAGAAAAACTGCAGCTTACTGTGAGTGATTTTATCGGTGTTACCTATCTTGCAAAACTGGAAACAAAAGAAAGAAGATCGTTTTATAAGCTATGTTTGTTTATATACGGGGCGAATAATACAGAGACTATCAATCAGGTTTTAAAAACATTGGATGCACGTTCAAGACCGCATGAAGTATTTAAGTTAAATACCTGGCTGAAGACAGCTAGAGATAAAAAAGAGTTAGATTACGAACGATTAAAATCACATGCTTGTTTGCTGCGTTTTGGAGATACACCATTAATACAAGATGAAGTAAAGATAAATGAAATATGGAAAAGTGTTCTTTACTTTGATTCAAATGAAACATTGCTTAATACGGACAGTTTTTATGATGTGGGGGGAGACTCATTAACTAGAAGCGGGATGTTGAATAGCCTATGTACCAAGTTATTGGAATGGGAAAAGAACAAGACTTTAATGTATGAAGAAATACAACTTTTGCAAAACCCAGGTTATATTACAATTCAGAACTTAGCAAAATTCGTAAGCATTTATCGTAATGTGTGGCCTTCAAAGAAAGCAGCAGGGTTAACATTTCTTGTTATTTTACGTGAAAATGAAAATGATTTGGAACATAAAAAGAATAAGATAGAAGCGCTTGGTGGCGCCTGGTTAGTTTGTCCGGAATATTATAGTGATACTGATAAGGTGAAACAGTCTTTTGTTCAGACTAGATTACTACGAGAAATAAAAGGATTGCAACCTCAAGGCCCCTACCATATTTTCACCTTGGATCCAGTTTTTCAAAAATACCTACAAGATACCTTAACACCATCTAATCTAAAGCCTGAAGATAAAGAAAAATGGCTTCAAATTGATTCTTTAAGTGTTTTATCGGAAGACTTTAAGCAAAGATGCGAAGAAGTAAAAGAAATACATCAGCCATATTTATTGCGAGAGCAATTATTATCAGGTCTCTATGAAGGTTACGGTTTAGATTTAAATCAACCAGTAAAACCATTTGAGCAGTTTGAAAATACGGAAGTTAAGAGTTCTGTATTTATAGTACCCAACACCTACTCAAGTGGGGACATGCTTAGCCAGTACGCAAACAATTTGCTACAAGAACGAAGCCAATATGCAATTCGTTGGAAAGATACGGCATGGCCAACATTCAAGATGATTAAAGCTTATTTAAAACGCTTGGGGATGATAGATGAAAATATTACCTATTTAATTGAATGTAAGGTTGTTGTTTTAGTTGATGGTATTCAATCAAACAAACCAATATCAACGGATTGGCCTTCAAATTGGACATGTAAAATTTTGTTAAATGCATCGGTAGCAAGAGAGGTGAGAGAAATACCGCAATATTTTCACTGGGAAGAAATAAACATGGATTTAGAAAATCAGTTAATACCTGCAGTATTGAAAAAATTCAATAAGCCTTGGGGTTACGTGAATGATTTTTTAAGTAGCCAAATTTATTTAAAGTATCATGAGGAAATTCAATCCGATGATGAAAAGTGGATTAGTGTTTATTTATATTATTTGATAAAAAGATTTTTTAAAAATCCAGGCGAATATGATTTAAAAGAAATTGTTGGTCGATTAATCGATACTTATAACGAACATAAAATAATTAATATAGAGATAGATGGTGAAAATAAGTTACTTTCACGTTGGTTAGATATAAATGAGCGGTATTCACCAGAGAGCGAAAATTTATCTGTTTTGCAATCAAGTATTGCTCCGGTGATACGAGCGATTTTAACGAAAAAACCAAACGATAGTTACTATGAATGGGATGAAACGCCTGAGTGGGGTAAAGTTTTAACAGGGGTGCTTGAAATAGATGAAAAACGGCCAAGACAAGCGGTTAATGAAAGTGATATTGACAGAAATGCTAACCGCTTTTATCGAAAGCAGATACTATCACAAGGCAAAAAGCACACAAACCCGCTATGGTTGTTTAGCCCTATCACAGGAGAGTTACCCAAAGAATATGAAGCTTTAGTCAGTCGTATGCCTGAACTATTAGTAAAAGCTTATTGCCTATCAGAAACCGTCCTTATAGATGATTTACCTACGATAAGTGAGATGGCAGAGCAATTGTCTCACGATTTAATACAGGAACAGCCAACGGGTCCTTATGTGTTGGGCGGCTGGTCAATGGGTGGCTTGATGGCTTATGCTGTTTCAGAACAGATAATCAAGACAGGCAGAAAACCAGTAACCATTCTTAATTTAGATATGCCATTCCCACTTTATGCTATAAATGGAGAACAACTCTTAGGAAGAGCGAAACATCTGTTGCTAATGTTATGTAGATATACAGAAGCATTTGGTGATAAGAAAAAGGATATGGAGCAAGAAATTGCGAAGTATAATCAACAAGTTTCATTAGCAGATATTAAAGAAGATGATTCAGAGCGAGAGTGTCTAGATACAATAAGAAAAGGTTTATTTACTTGGTTTGAGAGTTTTATACGTTATGCCAAGCATAAATTAAACAGGGAGTTTGAACGCCAGTTTAAAATTGCATTTTTTAATTTAGCTGCGTTGTTGGCGTATAGCCGAGAAGTCAAGAGGAAAAGCTATTTAGAAGGGGCCAACGTGTTAGAAGGTGCCAACATGGTTGTTTGGCAGACCACACAAGAACAAAATGATTTTAATCGGGAAGAAGATTATCAAGCTTGGAACGTGTTACAACAGGAACGCATTAAGGTTGACGATAATCATTTTGAGTTTATTTATCATGATTTTGAACGTAAAGAATATAAAATCCCGGAAAAGATCAGTGAGGTTTGTCGACAATTGCATTATGCATTCGGAAATTTAACACTGGAAGAACGATACAGAAGGTACCGTAATCGTGTTTCTCAAAAGATATTAAAAGAAACCAATGTATTTAATGCTAAAAATTATATTGATTCGATGATCTTAGAGTATGGAGAAGAAAGAAATCTTGAGCAAAACGGAAATTCTGTATCGATAAAGATGTGGGTTGAAGGAAATGATCGGAGTATTCAAGAAAACGAGAGTGTTCAACAAACTGTGTCACGTGTTACAAATAATGGACTAAAATACGAACAATTACAAGGTGATGGACATTGTCTTTACCGTGCAGTTAGTCTTTATTCAGACTTAGATGTACAAGCATTAAGAAATAGAGTTGCCTCAAGCATTGAACATAATTTATCAAGTTATGAGGGTGTCATTCGAGCAATAAATCCTCATCAAACACCCCAAGATTATATCAATGCGATTAGAAATGGTGAGGAATGGGCGGATAATCTAGAAATAGCGATTCTTATGCAAGTATTAAATAGACCCATTGTGATTATGAGTCCAGATGGCAGCATTCGGAACAGAACAGATATAGGACAATATTCAGGTGAGCCTATATTTGTCTATTACAATGGACATAATCACTATGATGGTCTGATTTTAACTAACCAAGGAGAAGAGCGTAGTCAATCTATTTTACAATCGTTGACACAGTTAAATGAACAGTCTCGAAATGTTGAGCAAAACGGAAATTCTGTATCGATAAAGATGTGGGTTGAAGGAAATGATCGGAGTATTCAAGAAAACGAGAGTGTTCAACAAACTGTGTCACGTGTTACAAATAATGGACTAAAATACGAACAATTACAAGGTGATGGACATTGTCTTTACCGTGCAGTTAGTCTTTATTCAGACTTAGATGTACAAGCATTAAGAAATAGAGTTGCCTCAAGCATTGAACATAATTTATCAAGTTATGAGGGTGTCATTCGAGCAATAAATCCTCATCAAACACCCCAAGATTATATCAATGCGATTAGAAATGGTGAGGAATGGGCGGATAATCTAGAAATAGCGATTCTTATGCAAGTATTAAATAGACCCATTGTGATTATGAGTCCAGATGGCAGCATTCGGAACAGAACAGATATAGGACAATATTCAGGTGAGCCTATATTTGTCTATTACAATGGACATAATCACTATGATGGTCTGATTTTAACTAACCAAGGAGAAGAGCGTAGTCAATCTATTTTACAATCGTTGACACAGTTAAATGAACAGTCTCGAAATGTTGAGCAAAACGGAAATTCTGTATCGATAAAGATGTGGGTTCAAGGAAATGATCGGAGTATTCAAGAAAACAGGCAGGAAGATAGAGAAGAACGCCAAAAAACCTTGTTATTATTAGGAGAAGCCGGTGTTGGAAAAAGTATGGCCTTAAAAAATTTACATTATCAAACGATTCAGGGTAATAATTATTTACCTATCTATATTTCGTTTGCAGACTTTCCTAAAGAAAACGATTTTCAGAGAATTTTAGAATTAGTGATTTGTAAAAAACTAAGTTTAACTAAACGTGAATTTGATGGTGAGTTTAAAAAAGCAAACATTCCTTTGTTGTTATTGATCGATGGTTATGATGAACATACGCCCCTGAAATTAGATTGCCAATGGCTTCGAGAATATACAGGTTGTCTACGTATGGTAGTGAGTTCGAAAATACAAGGTTATAAACATGCAGGTGAAATACAGGGCGGTTATTTCAATATAAATGGAAAACCACCAACTATTTGCCAAATATTACCATTTAATGAACAGCAACGAGAAATTTATTGTAATAAAACACCAGAAGGTAAAGCATTATTAGCGTGGTTAAAAAATAACCCATATTTAAAAGAGGCTTTCAATAACCCTTTATTATTAAGTTTGGCTATAAAAGTAGGAAAGCCATTTTTAGATCAATTGAGCTCGGTTTCTCAAAATACCTGGTCACTTTATCAAATTTACGAATTATTAACGAGTAAGCAGTGTATGGGCTTTATAGAGGAAAACCAGCTGGATAAAAATCATGAGCTAGCATTTTTAAACTACGCTCAGAGCTTAGCATTGAAACACTGGATAAGCCAGGAATCTAATGAAGCCTTCGTAAAAACAGCAGATTATCAGTATTTTAAAAAGAGTTTGTTTTTATC
This sequence comes from Gammaproteobacteria bacterium, assembly GCA_050249855.1. Lineage (GTDB taxonomy): Bacteria > Pseudomonadota > Gammaproteobacteria > JBGSLN01 > JBGSLN01 > JBFWPS01. The sequence continues at coordinate 2,716 of JBFWPS010000042.1, read as the reverse complement.
CGATACCAGTAATACCGGGTTTATTCATCGAAGTGTTTATGAATTTTATATCGCACAAGCCTGTGTTCGTGTTCTCCTTGAGACGGATCCTGGGAGAATTGAGTATGTTTGGGGGAGTCGACTATTCAGTGGTGAGGAAACCTTATTACAGTTCATTTGTGATGGTTTAAGAAATGCAAAGAACGAAGAAATAATTCAAAGTCAACTAATGAAGTTTATCTTGGCATCTAAAAATGATTCTGCGACAGAAAATCAAAAAATATTGGCTGCTAATGCGATAACCGTGCTTGTGCAACTTGAATATGATTTCAAAAAATGCGACCTATCTAATATTAAAATTCCTGGTGCAGACTTAAGTGGTGGAAAATTTGAAAATGCAAATTTTACAGGCGCAGATTTAAGCAATACAAATTTATCAAATATATCTTTGAAAAATGCTCGGATGGTTGGTGTTCAGATCAACGGTGCTCAATGGGGCGAATTACCATTGATGAGACATTCAGGTAAAATAATTGACGCGCAAAGCGTGCATGAAAAACCATGGATAGTGACGGCTTCACGGAATATTTTATATCTATGGGATGTTGAAAAGCAATCTTTGTTGAGGCAAGAAGCGTTTGATCAAGAGATTTCTAGTTTTTCGGTTAGTAAAGATGGTCAGTATGTTGTAACAGCGCATGCTAAAACGGAAAGCGCTAAACCAAGACTTAGAATTTTATTCTTAGATAACTTTGGTAACTTTGAACTCCGTGCTACACATGAGCTTGAGTATGATTTGATTGAAACCCAAGTAATTACTGAAACTAATTTTATTACAATTTTTGGAACTTCTGCTTCCTATGGATATGGTTCCACAATAATAAGAATCAGATATTATTTAGTTGACAATAACTTTTTGCCTATCAGTGAGGTTAAAGTTTCTGATGATAGAAAAAATTTAAGAGTTTTAAGGTTTCACATTTTATGTATAGAAAGTATAAAGCCGAATGCACCGGTTTACATTAAAAACCTAGATACAGATCGCAATGATTCATTAATTAAAACAAGACCTGATACCGAATCGGTTGATGTTTTTGGCGCTTACGAAGATGATGTCTACTTGCGTTTTAACTCTCATCAGTGTTTCGTGTTGAGTCAAGCCAGCTATGGTCTCGTGGGCACATTAAACAATCTCACTGGTAAGGTTATTTACAATACGGTAAATTGTAACAATGAACCTGCCGAGTTTATTAAAGCAGCAATTCTTTCACCAGATTTTAAACATTTATTTATTGCAACAAACAAAAAAAATATTTACTGCTATACACGAGAAATGTTAGAAAAGCAATTCGAGTTAATAAAAGTAGTTAAACTCACATCTTTACAAGATATTGAACAAATACGTTGTGAGAATAATAATAGATTAGTACTTTTATCCTCTGATCGTTTCTTTCATCTTTTCGATCCTAACCTTGAGAAGGTGATGACTTCTTGCTCGATGGGTGACGAAAAAATTTCAAATTTCATTTTGCGCAACAACAAATTAGTTATGATTCCTGCTGAAGGCGAAACCATGCTGGTGAAAGACTTTGATATGCTTCGACAAGGCAGACGATTGGAGTCAACAAGGCTTGATTTAAATGGCAGCATTTGGGATGAAGCAGTCATAAGTAGTGAGACAAGTAATCGTTTAATCATACAAATGAATGGTGAGACAGTATACAATGAACCATTTTTAAGTTGTTTGTTAAAGAAAAAACAAACCAAGCTTATTAAGCTTTTATCAGAGTTTCAACCGAAAGCAATTAATAAGATTCGTTTTTCAGAAAACAAAACACTGATTCATTATTTAATAAAATATAATTCTTTAACGGTTTTAGAGTATTTGCTGAAACGAAGTGATAGAAATGAAATATTTTTCAATACCTCTGACGTAAATGGTTTTAGTCCACTCGCTTGCGCGTTTTTAGAAGAAAATGAAAACGCTATTGATCTTTTAACTCAAGAAAATGTAAAGCTTAATGAGAATGAAATTTTTGAATTAGCAACACAGCTGATTAAAAAAAATCTGTTAGAAAAACTTAATCAGTTGATTTTATTGGTGGGTGATAATTTATTACAGCGAGTAAATTTAAAAGGCCAAAATATATTACACATTGCTGTTGAAGCCGAGCGTCTTGAAATTATCTCGAAATTATCAACACAATTTACATCATTGTTAGATGAAAAAGACCATCAAGGCCAAACGCCATTTTATTGTGCAGTCATCACTGGTAATGTAGAAGTAGTCAAGAGCTTTCCTGCTCCTAGCGATATTGGTGAAGGTATGAAACATAAATTTGTCGAAGAACAAAATTCAAATCTTTGGTCACCTTTATATGCAGCTGCACGTCATGGCTATTTTGAAATTGTTAAATCTCTCGTTGAAAAGTTTAAAGCAAATCTTTTTTCAAAATCACAAGGTGGTTGGCTATCTATACATGAGGCTTGTTTTAGGGGCCATATTAAGATTACGGAATATCATTTACAAAAAGACCGTTCTTTACTAAATGTGAGGTGTGATACTAAAAGGACACCTTTTCACAGGGCGGCTACATGCGGGCACACAGAAATTTTGAAAATGTTGTTAGATGAGTTTAAAGTCGATATCAATGACAAAGATGAAAACGAAGGTTGGACGGCATTACATCGCGCGGCAAACGGTAACCACGAAACGGCGACGGCAGATCGGAAGAGC
>JBFWPS010000041.1:0-11216 GCA_050249855.1 Gammaproteobacteria bacterium | reverse complement strand
ATCACAAAAATCATTGGAAAATCTTGGCGTTTAGGCCATGACAGTTTACCAATAAGCGCAACCATAGGAAACATACAGGCAACACTAATAATGAGACGTAGAGCAACAAACCAAAGTGGGGTTATATAATCCAAACCTACTTTACATACTGGCCAAACCAAACCCCAAATAAGAATAATTGAGAGTAATAATAGATAAACTGTTTTTTTAGGCTTGTGGTGATGTACATGTAGCATGAGGATCCCCTAACTGATTTGAGCTCTTTGAAAATCAAACGACAAAGTATTAAAAACACAAATACAAGCATTTTACAAGGGGTCTTTTTAAAAACTAGTAAGCACCATTAAATCCGTGTACCTTACGATATTTGTTATTCAAAGTGAGCAATATATTATGGCTAGCAATCCACCATATGAGGCATTACTCGAACAGGCAATAACTGCACATCGTGCACATGATTATGAAACAGCAAAAAAATTATATTTAGAACTGATTGAACTATCGCCTAATACAGCTGAACTACACAATAATTTAGCAACTATTTATTATCGAGAAAGTAATTTAGAAGAAGCAATAAAACACTATGCTAAAGCTGTCTACCTTCAGCCTGATTATATCGATGCTCATTTTAATTTAGGCTTATTATTTTTAAAACTCCATAAAATTCCTGAAGCAATCAAGCAATTTAACAATGTTATTATATTACAACCTTCTCATATTAGTGCAAAAACGCATCTTGCCGATTTATTTTTAGAAGAAAACAAATTAGATAAAGCAAGTTTACTTTATCAAGAAATTCTTTTTCTGCAACCAGAAAATACGGATGTACTTAACAATCAAGGAGTGATTTTTTTAAAACTACATCAATTAGAAAATGCCATGCAATGTTTTAATAAAATACTTACTATTGATGAAGAAAACTATTCGGCTCGAAACAATTTAGCAGCGCTCTATCTTCAGGAAAATCGCTATGAAAATGCTGCGCGTCATTATCAAATTTTACTAAACAAAAATACTCAGGATATAGAAGCGCATTATAACTTAGGTGTTTCACAAATGGCACTAGGCGAACTCAATGAAGCCACCACCCATTTTGAAACGGTTTTAGAAAGTGAACAAAATCATTTTGATGCTATTTGTAATTTAGCTGCTATTTACTTAAAAAAGGCAAACATTGATCAAGCAATTTCTTACTACCAAAGAGCTTATCAAATCAAACCACAAGATCCTTTAACAAATTACATGTTAAGCGCTTTAACTCAATCTGATGTACCTACTAATGCACCAGAAACGTATATTCAAAATTTATTTGATAATTATGCAGGTTATTATGATAAACACGTTTCTGAAGTCTTACATTACCAAGCACCGATGTTATTAAGAAAAGCTATTTTAGATTATTGCAGTACTATTTATTCTGATAACATTTTTAAATTTTATAATGTTCTAGATTTAGGATGTGGCAGTGGGTTATCTGGCGTGGCAATTCGTGATCTTTCAACAAAACTAACTGGCATAGATTTATCAAAAAAAATGTTGGATATTGCCAGAACAAAAAATTGCTATGATAAATTAGTTTTAATGGATATTGAAAAATACTTGCTTGAAACAAATGAAATGTTTGATCTTATTATTGCGGCTGATATCTTTGTCTATATCGGTGATTTAGCAACGATCTTTGAAACTTGCAAAAAGAAACTACAACTAAATGGTCTTTTTGCTTTTTCAGTTGAAGCACTTTCTGAAAATCAACACAGTGAATATGTCTTACAAAAAACTGCTCGATTTGCACATGGCAAACAATACATTGAACAATTAGCCAAAGAATCTCTTTTCGAAATTAAATCTTTCTCAGAAGCTACCATCAGAATACAAGATAATAAACCAATCACTGGATATTTAGTCATCTTGGGCTAAGCACAATGAGTAGCTGCGCGATTTACGGTTTCAATATCTTGAATAATCTGTGCAAGCTCACCTTTAGAATTCCAATGTTTGTTTGTACTTTCAGCATTTTCAATATTTTTTAGGCCAGCAAATAATCCTTGTGCATCAAGATTTTGTGAAAGCAGCGTGCTAACACTTTTTGTATGATGATGATTGGCATGACCATTGAAAAAACCAAAAACACCCGAGTATCGAACATAGTTTTGTAGCCTTGCTCGAATTTCTTCTTTAGCCATTGGCTGGGGATTTTTTTGAAACTCAGCATCATGATCCACTTCTGCTTTTAAATCAGGATTTGCTTCACCAATTTTTGTAATGATTCGTGCTAATTTACCTTTTTCATTCCAAGAATGACTTTTTTTACTCGTTTGTTCTATCTTTCTTAGATTCCGATAAATTTCAATTGAAGTCGAATCACTCTCAAGCGTTTTTTTAACACTATTTGCATGGTGGTGACCCCAATGAAACTTCAATAGCCCCAAAATACCGCTGTTATTGGTGTATGATTTTAATAAACCACGTATTTCTGTTTGATCCATATAAGGTGTTGAACGTTTCACCATTTCATTTTCATTATCCGTTTTTGATATTTTAATCATTTGATCAATCGAATAGCCTACCCGCCATGCAAGCCCTGCAATAGTACTTGTTACAGCTGCAGTAATAATGATAGAACTTAATATTGCGGGGAAGCCAACAAAAGCTAATGGCCCTGCTGTTGCACTGACTAATGCTACTGCAGCAATACCCACAATGAGCCCTACAGGAACATTCGTTAAAGTTAATATTGTTTCATATTTATTTTTATTTACACGATAGGTTATGTCTTTTTGATTTTCTATTCCATAAATTAAATCACTGACAAACCCGACGAAAGTGCGCTTACCCAAAGCAATATCAAACCATCGACCTATATAGCTACAGGCTGAAACAAAACTACTTAGAACAAAAAAGCTAAAAATAACATTGACTAATGCGCCAGAAATACCCGTAAATGTTGTAAGACCTGCAACGGCAACTAATGCAGCAGGATTAACAAAAATGAAAGCGGATGTGATTAATGCAATACCTACTATCAATCCTAAAGAGACTGCTAATAAATAATTAATTCTTTTTTTACGCCAAAGACTTTTTCCTTCTTTAACATTGAATGCAATATCTCTTACTCTTCCGATTCGATTAAATAAGCTAGAAATCCGGCCTATCGTAATTAGCGTAAATAAAGAAAAAAATGGCACTGGCAAAAATATATTTACAAGAACAATGCTAGCAACAATACCTGAAACGATTCCTATTAGTTCGCCACCATTTTTTTTAATTACTTTCCATATCAGCTTTAAAGGATTTTGATAATCTCCCTCTTCATCTTTTTCTAATATTGATTGTTTAGATAAATCAAAAAATCGGCCTAGATAAGCTGCGCCTGCCACGACTTGTCCCGTCCAAATGATAGTTCCGAGCAAGGATTCAAATGACATTCCAGCCCAAGTGGCTAGCATTAATGGATTAGTAAAAAAACTGACACTAAACGCGGCTAAAAACAGAAACGCGAGTACAATCGAGATAGGGTAAAAATAATTTCGTGGCTTTTTATGAGTCACGGGGCGTTTTCCTTTGTCCTCAATATTAACTAATTGTTAGACAGTCGAAACATATCATTCCAAGTGAATTAACTCAAGAAATTTCGTCAAATTTTATACCATGGAGCTTACGCAAAAAGCCGTCATTGCGCACGTAGCGAAGCAATGACGACTTATTTATAAACGCTATATCACTCAACAACTCATTCTGGCCGACTTTTGTACTGGCCCAACGCCTAACAACTTACGCAGAAATGGATTCGTATCTTTTTCTTCTTGTCCATCTGTGTCACCCCAAAGACCAGCAGATTTATAGGCATAAGCATAAGATTTTTGCGTTATTGATGCTTGTGAATCAGAACTTGCTTGTTTTGGTTTTTCCAAATTCGTCATTTCACCTTTCTGCTCTGGCTTTGAGGTCAATGCATTTTTATAAAGTGGTGAATCAAACACACTGACATATTGTTTTGGTTTTTCTTTTTTTTCTTGACCAAATCGTTGATAAGCCAACTCGCCAGAACTGTGATCTAAAGCCATACCTATTCGTCTTGCAAAACCAGAAATTACCCCAACACATCCACACATAATAAACGGTACAGCTAAAGCTGCTGGAAAAGTTGCTCCAAACATAAATGCAAAAGTAGCTGATGTCGCAATCATGCCAGTTAGCAATAAAACAGATAACCCAACGCCAGCTGCATAACCTAATGGAACACCAATGAGCACAAATGTTGATTCATATTTATTTTCATAAAATCGATATTTAAATGTTTCTTTTTCACTGCTTTCAGATCTTGGCAAATAAAATCGTTCGTTTTTATCTTTTGCTTCTCCATAAATCAAATCTTTTGTTGCGCCAACAAGCGTACGTTTACCTAACAGCAAATCAAACCAACGACCTGTATTACTGGTTGCTGAAACCACCGTGCTTAAAGCAAACAAACTAAAAATCAACATAGCTGGTACACCCGTTAATCCACAGATAACAGTTACCGTAGCAGCCGCTGTTGCAACGCCAAGCACACTAAACACAGCACTTATTAATAAAGCACCAATTATTAAACCAGCGCAAATACTTAAAATATAATTAATTTCTTTTTTTTGCCAAAAATTATTTTCTTTTTTAGCGCTGATACCAAAATCAAATAACTTAGATGTTCGATTCAAAAAACCTAATATACGATTCAATGTTAAAAATGCCGCACCGACAAAAAAAATCATGGTGAGAAAACCCATGGGGAACGAGGCTAGTGTTAAATCAAGTTGTAAGTCAATAATATAAATACTAACTACCAGACCAATCAGAAAACCTAAAAACTCGCCAAATTTATTTTGAAAAATATTTTTGATCCGAGATTTAATCATATTCCAATTAATCTTTTTTACAGAGCTTAAATATTCATTGGGTGGTGTTTGTGTAAAAGCAAAATCAAAAATTCTTGCTAAAAATGCGCCACCAGCAATTGTTTGAGCAACCCAGATAAACATCCAAAGAAATTGTGCGGGGTAAGTAATGATATTAACTAGTGATGGATGTATAAAAGCCAAAGGCAAAGCGAAAACTAAAGCTAAAATAATTGCTAATGATTCTGCATTTAAACGAGAACTTTTTTTTGCCACACAAACGCCTCATCTTTTAAACTAAAGCTACTTGGAATGAGGCGATAATAGCATAAAATGTCCAGCGTTGTACACTATATAGTAAACTCAATTAAAAACTGAACCTGATTTGTAGAAAAATTAGTCTGCCTGCCCCGCATATCCACAAACTTTACGTGGACATACTTTCTCGTTGCCTTTTCTTTTGGTCGTTTTTAGAGTTAAAATTGGCCAAGCACATTGTGGACAAGGTTCAGCAATCGGCTCATTCCACACGGCATATTTACAGTCGGGATATTTAGAACAAGAATAGAAAAATTTTCCATACCTAGATTTTCGTTTAAGCATGGTACCTTGCTTACACTCTGGACACTCAATGCCCGTATCATCTGGTTTTTGTAACGGTTCTATGTGTTTACACTTCGGGTAATTTGAACAACCAATAAACTTTCCATATTTTCCAAATTTAATAACTAAGTCTCCCTCACACTCGGGACATTTTCTATCAGAGATAACTTCCGGTGTACTTTCCTCTCCACTTTCTTCCACACTACGTGTGTAATCACAATCAGGAAAACCACTGCAACCAATAAATCTTCCTCGTTTGCCTAAACGTAATGTTAATTTTTTACCGCACTTAGGACAGTTTTCATCTAATGCTTCTTGTGTTACATCTTTTCTTTGTACTGTTTCACTTATTTCATCAATTAAACTTTTAAATGGTTGCCAAAATTCTCGCATCATAGGAACCCATGCTTTTTCATCTCTAGAAATAGCATCTAATTCATCTTCCAAATTTGCAGTAAAATCATAATCAACATAACGTGTAAAATAACTCGTTAAAAATTTATTAACTACACGCGCAACATCTGTTGGTCTAAACCGCTTTTGTTCCAAAGTAACATATTCTCTAGCTAATAAAGTTGAAATAATACTCGCATAGGTTGACGGTCTACCTATGCCATGTTCTTCTAAAGCTTTAATTAAACTTGCTTCACTATAACGCGGTGGTGGTTCTGTAAAATGTTGTATCGGTGTAATTTCTGATAAATCAACTTTATCGCCTACTGCAAGCGGTGGTAAAATACGATCTTCATCATCATTCGTCACCACGTCATCTGCATCTTCTTGATAAACTCTTAAGAACCCTGGTTCAACTAATACTGAACCATTTGCACGGAAAGAATTACCTTCGCCACATGATAAATCAACCGTAACCGTATCGAATGTTGCATGAATCATTTGACAAGCAACCGTACGTTTCCAAATAAGTTCATATAATTTAAATTGTTCTATGGTCAACTTATCTTTGATACTCTCCGGTAAAACACTCACTGAGGTAGGTCGAATAGCTTCATGTGCTTCTTGTGCATTTTTAACTTTACTTTTATACGCGCGCGGGCTTTCAGGTAAATTTTCTTTGCCATATTGATCAACAATCACTTGACGAATATCACTAATTGCTTCCTGTGCTAAATTAACAGAGTCAGTACGCATATAAGTAATTAAACCAACACGCCCCCCACCTACATCAATTCCTTCATAAAGTTGTTGTGCAGTTCGCATCGTACGCTGTGTTGTAAACCCTAACTTTCTTGCAGCCTCTTGTTGTAAAGTTGATGTAATAAATGGGGCTGTTGGATTACGCTTACGTTGCTTTTTCTCAACTTTCGTTACTAAAAGTTGGCCGTTAGCTAATGATAATAATTTTTGTTTGATCGTTTCTGCTTGTTCTTCAGAAGTTATAGAAAACTGTTCTATTTTTTCGCCTGCATATTGTGCTAACTTCGCTATGAACGCATGTTTTTTATGATTGAGCTTTGCCTCCATCGTCCAATATTCTTGCGTAACAAAACGTTCTATTTCTTCTTCACGTTCTACAATCATTCTCAAAGCAGGACTTTGTACGCGACCAGCAGATAAACCTCTTCGAACTTTTTTCCATAATAAAGGAGACAAATTAAAACCAACTAAATAATCAAGTGCACGTCTGGCTTGTTGCGCATTGACTAATGCCATAGAAATAGAACGTGGATTTGAAACCGCTTCGTTCACAGCATTTTTGGTAATTTGATAAAATACGACGCGATGAACTGATTTTTTAGTTAATAACTTTTTATCTTTTAAAATTTTATAGACATGCCATGAAATGGCTTCCCCTTCGCGATCAGGGTCAGTTGCTAAATATAAATTTTCTGCTTCACGCATTGCTTTTGCAATTGCATCTATATGTTTGGCGTTTTTTTCTAATATTTCGTAATGTGGTTCAAAATCATCTTCTTTAAAATCTCTCTCAGGATCTATAGCACCCGTTTTTGCTGGCAAATCACGAACATGACCATATGAGGCCATCACTTTAAAACCTTTGCCTAAATATTTTTGTATAGTATTAGCTTTCGCGGGTGATTCTACGATTACAAGGTTGGTTGACATAACTTAATGTATTTTCCCTGATTGATAGGCTGAAAAATCTCGCAACCATGTCATAGTTGCAGTAGGTTCAGCTTGATTTATTCCTGCATTAACCACTAGCCAATTTAAAAATTCGGGTTCAACTTCAAAAGTATCTAACTGCATCACTTGATGAATCACTTCTTCACGCATTTTAGGTGTGAGTAACCCCGCGTGTTCTAAAGATAGTAAATAACCTTGACCTTCTACTGATAATTTTTCTTGTTCTGATTGATGTAAAACTCTAAATCCATTTAATTCTAAATTTTTAAATACACGTTTTTCTTCAGCTGCTTTAAACATATCCATCAAATTATCTAATATCTGATGCACTTGCTCTTCAGATAATTTAAGTTTTTTACTTCTTGAACCATTTTGGTTATCTACTTTTATCGACAACCCTTCAATTCCATCTACTTTCACAGAAGATTCTTCATCTATATCACTTACTTCAATACTCACTTCGGTATCATCATTATTTTCATCTAATAACATTAGTAGTTCACTTAAATTTAATTTCATCTCATCGATACCTATTTTTTCTAAATGTTTCTAACATAGCCACCTGGTACAGCTGCAACAATACCTAATAATTCCAATTCTGCTAATAATTTCAAAATATTGGATACAGGCATTGGGCAACGTTTAACCAACAAATCAACTGGTGTTGCTGAAAAATCTAAACACTGTAGCAGTTTGTGCTGATCGAAAGCAAGCACCATCGCTTGTTTAGGCGCTCTAACATTCAAATCTGTGAATAAATTAGGCGATATCTCTTCCACAATATCTTCAACCGATTCGACTAATTTTGCACCATTTTTTAACAATTGATGGCAACCACGCGACAATGGATTATAAATTGAACCAGGAAGCGCAAAGATTTCTTTACCCTGTTCTAGACCATAGCGAGCAGTGATCAATGACCCACTTCGTAAAGTTGCTTCAACCACAAATACACCCAATGACAAACCACTAATAATACGGTTACGTCTAGGAAAATTGCAGGCAAGCGGTGCTACATCAGGCGGAAATTCTGATAACAGCACTCCATTTTCTTTAATTTTTTCTGCTAAACGCAGATGCCGCCTAGGATAAACATGATTAAGTCCCGTACCTAAGACTGCTATGGTACAACCTTTAGCATCTAAACAACCTTCGTGACTAGCTGCATCAATACCCAAAGCAAGACCGCTAGTAATTACAAATCCAAGTTCTGTTAATTTTACCGCAAAATGCCTTGCAATTGAACACCCATGTGCACTTGGATTACGACTACCCACCATGGCTATTTGTTTTGAATTTATACAACCCAGGTTTCCTTGCGCAAATAATACGGGTGGAGGTACTGCAATTTGACGTAATATTTCAGGATAAACTTCATCATCTAACAAAATAACTTGAATTTGATTTTGCTCAATACTTAACAAGTCTTTTTCAACTTGTGACCAATTAGGTTTTGATAAATATTGAATTAAATCCTTGGTGCATCCTGACTGGATTAGCTCTTCAGCCGAGGCATTAAATAAATCAGATAATTTAGTAAATTTATTATACAGCTTATGGAAACCTACCGATCCTATTTGAGGGGCGTACAAAAGTGCTAACCAATAGGGTAATTCATCAGAGCGATGTGTCATAGAAACTCCTATCCTTGTGAGTTTAAATATTTCAGGGCCTACGAAAACAAAGTCGTCATTGCGAAGCCCGCGTTGTGTGCGGGCTGTGGCAATCCAGTACTGAGTTGAAATAGATAGTCAGTTCTGGATTGCTTCGCTACGCTCGCAATGACCACTTTGCTTTCGTAGGCGTATGTTTTTTACATGGCGTAATTTCCTTTGTCAAGCAAGGATAAAGTTTTTATAATGTGCTTCTTTTATCAATGGTGACTGCATGGCTTTATTAAAAATTCTATTTATCCCTGATCCACGTTTACGTGAACAAACCGAAGTAATCACAGATTTCAAAGATCCGGAATTACAACAATTAATCGATGATATGATCGAAACCATGTATCACGCACATGGTGTAGGACTGGCTGCTACTCAAGTAGGTATTTCTAAACGTGTTGCCGTCATCGATGTTTCTGATACGCGCGATAAACCGATGGTACTCATTAATCCTGAAATCGTCGAACGGAGTAATATGGTTTCATTTCAAGAAGGTTGTTTATCTGTTCCTGGTCATTATGATCATCTAGAACGTGCTAATAAAGTTAAATTAAAAGCGTTTGATCGCGATGGAAAACCCTATGAATTAGAGGCAGAAGATTTATTTGCGGAATGTATTCAACATGAAATTGACCACTTATATGGAAAACTTTATATTGATTACTTATCTCCTTTTAAACAAAGTCGTATTCGAGAAAAAGTTAGCAAACTCATTCGTAAATCACAAAAAAAATAGCTCATGAAAAATTTAAAAATTATTTTTGCGGGCACGCCTGATTTTGCAGTGCCTGCTTTAGAAGAATTAATCGCATCTTCACATCAAGTTGTTGCAGTGTATACACAACCTGACAGGCCCGCAGGTCGTGGTCGAAAAATAATAACAGGCCCTATAAAAAAGCTCGCATTAAAACATCATATTCCTGTTGAACAACCCATTACACTTCGCGACAGCGCCGCACAAGATCATTTACGCACCTATCAAGCAGATATGATGATCGTAGCAGCCTACGGCCTTATTCTACCGCCTTCCGTACTAAATATGCCTCGCTACGGTTGCATCAATATACATGCTTCTATACTTCCAAGATGGCGAGGTGCAGCACCTATTCAAAGAGCTATTTTAGCAGGCGATCAAATAACCGGTGTTACGATCATGCAAATGGCTGAAGGACTAGATACTGGCCCTATGTTATTAACAGCAAGCTGCCCGATTAACGCAGATGATACAACTGCTATACTACATGATCGCTTAGCAACTTTTGGCGCTAAAACATTATTACAATTTTTAGATTTACATTTACGACATGAGGTTCATCCCGAAGAACAAGATAATACACATGCAACTTACGCAGAAAAAATTAATAAGGCAGAAGCTGAAATTAATTGGCGCAAACCAGCACATTTAATCGATCGTAAAATTAGAGCTTTTAATCCTTGGCCCGTTGCTTTTACACATTATAAAAATGATATCATTCGCATCTGGCAAGCTAAACCATTGCTTGTCGATCACGAAGCAAAACCTGGCACTATTTTAAAAACAACCAACGAAGGAATTGATGTTGCATGCGGTGAAAATGCGCTTAGAATTGAAAAATTGCAATTTCCTGGCGGTAAAGTTTTAAATGCAGCTGATGTCATTCATGGAAAACGCCTAACAGAAAATGAGTGTTTAAGCTAGCAAGTATAGCGCTTACGAAAAACAAAGCTGTTATTGCAAGGCCCGCGTTTTTTGTGGGCCCTGACAATCTAGAACTGAATAGTTCAACTTAATCTTGCGCTCTAAATTCATCGACTGATCTTCTTCCTCCTGATTTATTATAAACTCTTAATCTTTGTTCCAACCAAACTAAACGCTGTTTTGCAATCGAATCTTCAAATTCATCTCCCATGCCTGGTTTTTCATATAACTCATTCAACGACGACGCCACAACTCTTTTAATCGCTTTAACAACGTCTCTAGGCTCTTGTTCAA
>JBFWPS010000040.1:0-11230 GCA_050249855.1 Gammaproteobacteria bacterium | reverse complement strand
AGAAAGCGTATTCCGTTGACTAATATCATAGGTCCATAGCCCCATGCTACTCAGTTTTTCAGTTAAGGGAACTGCGTAGGATACTGTAGTTTGATTAAAATTATTTTGTGAACTACCTGCTGGTAAGCCCGCTATGATATCACCATTGCTTACAAAATTGTAACCCAAATTTAATACAGTATTTAAACGGGGTTTATATTGTACGTAGACATTCGTTGTTGTGAAGCTACGTTGATTGGTATCCCAAGCAGTATCAGCGTTAACGCTCCAATATGAGCCAATATTATAACCTAAATTGGCAACAATGGGTGATGATGTCGAAGTATAGGGAGCAGCCCCCAAGCCAGTATATAAATCAGTACAACCAGGTGTATTACAAATGGTAACAACACGATTTTTAAAATAATAAATTTGTCCAATGCCTGCATGTAGCCTTTCTAATCCTGTTTCCTCGTCAATAATCCGACTTGTTATGCCAATACTTAATTGATTTGCATCGCCGATACGATCATCACCACTAAAACGATTGGTTTGAAATAATTGATAATAAGTAAAAGGGATAACTGCACTATCAAAAATGGGAATATTATTTTGGTTATGATAGGGAACATATAAATAAAATAATCGAGGTTCTAATGTTTGTTGATAAGCTCTTCCTCCTGCATGAAAATCTCTATCAAAATACAAACCACTGTCTATGTTGAATAATGGTAACACCCGTCCAATACTATTAGGGGACATAATAGGTTGTTGTTGCAAACTATATTGTGTTGCCTGTAGTTGTAAGGATGGAATGAAATAACCAGAGGTAGCATAATAAGGTAATGAAACGCTTGGTGCTACATTAAAACGTAATGCGCGCGGTGGCGTTGCAGTATCTCCTGGGCCGAAAGCTCGAAAAAAATAAACCATTTGATTTTGAAAACTGTAATCTAATCCTGCAAAAGCATTGGGGTATGTCCCATTAAGATCAAACTCAGGTAAACGGCTATAAATATTATTAAGTGGCTGACGATTGACAGGATGTAAAGTATCGTAACTTTGTAGTAATCCTAGCATAGTCCAATGTTCGCTTTCATATTTTATAGTGCCTTGCCGCAATAATTGATTCGCACTAATTTCAGCGGGGATGGTTCCAAAATCTTGAAAATAATAATCATCACTAACATGTGTGAAATCGACATCAGAAGACCAATGTTGATTATATTCAGAATGGTCTTGTACGGTAATTAAACTTCGATTGTTACTAGAGGATAATAAATCACTTAATCCAAACTGATTAGGATAGGATGCACTCGCAGTAGATTTAAACTCTTCATATTTGCGATCTGAAGGCATATAGGTTGCATTAATAAAACCATAGGAATATCTGGTCATATATCTGAAGTTTTCTTTTAATAATATGCCACGATCAGAGTATAGCTTCGGCGTTAAAGTCAAATCATAATTCGGTGCTAAATTAATATAAAAAGGTGTGCTGATTTGAAAACCTGAAACATTGGAATAACCAAATGTTGGGAATAAAAATCCTGTTTTACGTTTTTTGTTAATAGGGAAAGTTAAATGTGGAAAATAAACAACAGGAATATTTTTTACTGTCAATGTTACATTCCGAGCACTTCCCCAGCCTTTTGTTTTATCTAATTTAATTTCAGCGGCATTTAATCGCCATTGATTACGATTAGGGGGACACGTGGTATAGGTCGCAGATGTAAATTCTAATTTTCCGGGACCAGATTGAATTACTTCTTTTGCTCTACCCCATGCAGTGATTTCAGTATATTTAATCTGATTGTTGCCAACGGGTTGCGCTAAGGTTACTAATTCTTTATCGCTTGGTAAAACAATTCGATAGTAAACACCTTGAATGTTACCGGCTTTTTCATTTAATTTCAGATGTGCACGTTGACCGGTAAACAATTTACCTGGTTCCATCACTTTGATATTTCCATACAAATCAATACTCGTGGGTTTACCAGCGATGGGGTCACGATGAATAATGGCTCTTTCCGCCTCTAATCGTCGACCTGATTGTATAACTACTACATGTCCGGATAATGTGATAGTTCCTTTTTCATGATAAGTAGCGTTATCGAATGTAATACTTGTTTTGCTTTTTTTAATATCTTGCTTAGGTAAGTTAAAAGCATTTAATTTGGGTTCAATGTAATAACCACCACATAAATTGCGGCTGGCAGGATTCGTAATCCAACCCAAACGTTCAGCTAGTGAATTAGTTTTTACTTCACTGTATCCGTTATAAGTTGGCATGAGCATCATGCAGAAAACAATTAATTGAATTGAACGTTTGTATAACATAGGTTGAATAGCTTCAGACTCATTTATAGGGCTTATCTTAATAGTGCACTCTACTAAATTTTAACCTGATATGACAGTCTTGGATTTTGATAAAAAGAAAATGAAAGGTTCGTATAAGAAAAGGACTATCGCCAAGCCATGCATAGTGCATGGCTGACAATAGTGGGAGGGAACTGATTTTGTGCAAAATACTTACATAATGTTGCAGCTTGTGCTTTGTTCTTGTGCCATAACAGTAAGATTTTGACGAGCTTTTTGCATAAAAGGGTTATATTCTAAAGCCAGCTCAAATCCACTTTTGGCCTCTGATGAATTACCTAATTGATATTGACAGAAACCGTAGTTTAGTAACCATTTTGCAACAGTTGTTTTAGCGATTACATCTTTATATTCACGAATGAGTGTTAAGTAAAATTGTTTTGCAGACTCAAAATCATTTAGTTGAAGTGCATGTTCGGCTTTTTCAGCTAGTTCCTCACACACGGGTTTAAAGAATTTTTGGCTAGATGATCTAACTGCGCTACTAGTGGTATTTATTCTTAGTTGACGAGTTTTAGCATAACTTGCAAGATAACGTGCAGCTTCAACATCAAGTTGACTTAAAGCAGTTTGTTTGCCTACTAAATTTGCTTGTGTAGGTGTTATAACTGTATTCCTTGCTTGTAGTTTATCACCAAAATAATAATGCATGATAGAACCAAAATCATATTGACGAAATTGATTGTTTGCCCTTGTTTTTTGATAATCTGCTGCTTTTCCACCAGGTAATACATGGACATATCGATCTCTATCAAAACGTTGATGTTCATGATAAAAACCAATTGCGTGGCCAATTTCATGCATTATACTACGTTCATTGAAACCACCACCATCTAAATCGCATCGAATATATTGGCGACCACCTTGAAATCCAACGTTAGAATAACAAGCGTTTGGATCTTCGCCAAACACTAAATAATTAGTTTGATTCGTTCGTGGCACAAGCATAAAACCAGTATTTGCATCATTCCAATTTTTAATTGCTGCTAAAATAATTGTCCGACCATTTTGATCGACTGGATAGATTGCGGTATCTATTTCATAAGGAATAATTCCACCAGGCCATAATTTATTTGATTCTGTGTTAGGGTCAATAATATTAGCACCACCACGTAAACGCATTTGAATGTTAATACTATAATTTCCATCACTTGCTGGTACGATAGTAAGATAAGTATCTTGTAAAAATTTAAATATTTTTTCAGGATCTTTTCTAAAATCAGAATCGTTAGGTAACCCTCTTACATTGGATAAAGGAATATTTTTTGAAGTTTGATTTTTTTGTAAGGTTAATGTAATTTTTCCTTCCAGAAAATGTAAACTCACCATCCCCTCTTTGGTGTGCCATGAATGTTGGTTTTGTATAGTTTGACTCATCATATTACCTCGAATGTATAAAAAAGTGTAAAAGACTAAGATATAAACATTAGATAAAAAAAACCACGTGTGTTTTCACGCTATAAAATGAATACAATTGTTCTTATACCTCTTGGATTTTTCGCATATTTCTGCGACAATTACGCTCTTTGAAACAGAGGACTCTAAGTTATGCCCACCCGTAAGGAGCTTGCGAATGCCATTCGTGTTTTAAGCATGGATGCTGTTCAACAAGCCAATTCTGGCCATCCTGGTATGCCTATGGGCATGGCTGATATTGCAGAAGTACTCTGGAATGACTTTTTAAAACATAATCCAAATCATTTTAGCTGGCTTAATCGTGACCGATTTGTGGTGTCAAATGGCCATGGTTCTATGTTGCTCTATTCTCTCCTGCATTTGACAGGCTACCCGGATATGACCATGGACCAAATCAAGCATTTTAGGCAGCTACATTCAATTACACCTGGACACCCTGAGTATGGTGTAGCCAGTGGTGTAGAAACAACCACAGGGCCTTTAGGTCAAGGAATAGCCAATGCGGTAGGTATGGCGATTGCTGAGAGGACTTTAGCAGCTGAATTTAATCAACCAGGCTTTAATATTATTGATCACTATACCTATGTTTTTATGGGTGATGGCTGTTTGATGGAAGGTATATCCCATGAAGCATGTTCTCTAGCAGGTACGCTAGGATTGGGTAAATTGATTGCTTTTTGGGATGATAATGGCATTTCAATTGATGGTGAAGTAGAAGCTTGGTTTAGTGAAGATACTGCAAAACGGTTTGAAGCCTATGGTTGGCATGTGCTTCGTATCGATGGTCATGATGCGAATGCGATTAAACAAGCTATCATTGAAGCACAACAGCATATCGAACAACCAAGTTTGATTTGTTGTAAAACAATTATTGCATATGGTTCTCCAAATTTAAGTGGTAAATCTAAATCGCATGGTGCGCCTTTAGGGGCCGCTGAAGTTGCCTTAGTTCGAGAACAACTAAATTGGAATTATCCATCATTTGTTATTCCAGAAGAAATTTATAAAGCCTATGATGCGAGAGAGAAAGGCCAAATACTAGAAAAGGATTGGAATAATTTATTTGAAAAATATGGAGCAAATTATCCTGAACTAGCCAAAGAATTACTACGCCGAGTCAATGAGCAGCTACCAGCAAATTGGAGTAGTAAAAATCAAACCTATTTATCCGAAGTACAAAATAAAATGGAGAGCATCGCAACGCGTAAAGCTTCACAGCTTTGGTTAAATGCACTTTCTTCAGATTTACCAGAATTTTTTGGAGGTTCTGCGGATTTAAGCGAATCTAATTTAACATTTTCTACTTCATCAAAACAAATTACGAAACATGTAACACAGGGAAATTATTTATTTTATGGTGTTCGTGAATTTGGAATGGCTGCTATTATGAATGGTATTGCTCTGCATGGCGGATTTATTCCCTATGGTGGTACCTTTTTAACATTCGTAGACTACATGCGAAATGCTATTAGGCTTTCAGCTTTAATGAAACAGCGAGTGATTTACGTATTAACGCATGATTCCATTGGGTTGGGGGAAGATGGTCCCACGCATCAACCAATAGAACATATTTCAATGTTGCGTTTAACACCCAATGTTTCTGTTTGGAGACCTTGTGACATTGTTGAAACATCGGTTGCTTGGGAGCATGCTGTTGAAAATCATATTCAACCTACTTGTTTATTATTATCACGTCAAAATTTGCCGGCAAATAAACATGATAATGTAGAGAATGTTAAACGAGGTGGATATATTCTCTATGAAGGCGGAAAAAATATTAGCGCAATCATCATTGCAACAGGTTCTGAAGTACAATTAGCCCTTGCTGCCGCACAATCATTAGCAGAACAAGGTCAAGCAGTGCGCGTGGTTTCTATGCCATCAACCAATGTTTTTGAGCAACAAACAAAAGCCTATCAAGAATCAGTGCTTCCAAGTCATATCGCTAAACGTGTGGCTGTAGAAGCAGGTGCTACAGCTTATTGGTATAAGTATGTTGGTTTAGAAGGCTCTGTGGTTGGTTTAGATCGCTACGGTGAATCGGCACCAGCAAAAGATGTTTTTAAAGCTTTGGGTATTACGACTGAACATGTGATAGAGGCAGTATTACAAGTATTAAATAAAAAAAAAGTAAGTAATGTAGTTGCATCTGTTTAAATTAATTTTATTAATCTGGAGTGAACTATGACAACGCGAGTAGCAATTAATGGATATGGGCGTATTGGTCGTAATATTTTACGTGCATTTTATGAATCAAAAGATAAATATGATTTTCAAATAGTTGCAATTAATAATTTAGGTAATATAGAAACTGATGCACATTTAACACGTTATGATAGTACACATGGCCGCTTTCATGGTGACGTTAGCACTGATGCAAATAAATTAATTGTAAATGGTGATCCAATTGTAGTAACAAGTGAACGAAATCCAGAAAATTTAGAATGGGAAAAATTAGGTGTTGATTTAGTCCTAGAGTGCACAGGACACTTCACTAGTAAAGAAAAATCTACTTGTCATTTAAAAGCCGGGGCAAAAAAAGTAATTATTTCTGCACCTGCTACCGGTGTTGATGCGACCATTGTTTATGGTGTTAATCAAAATACATTAAGACCATCAGATACTATTATTTCAAATGCATCTTGTACAACTAATTGCTTGGCACCCCTAGCAAAAGTAATCAATGATGCAATTGGTATAGAAAATGGTTTAATGGTGACAATACATGCCATGACAAATGATCAATCATTACTGGATGGACATCATAGTGATTTACATCGTGCGCGTACTTCTATGTCTTCACTGATCCCAACTAAAACAGGCGCAGCAGCTGCTCTAGGTTTAGTCTTACCAGAATTAGATGGAAAATTAGATGGTTATGCAGTTCGTGTTCCAACGATTAATGTTTCATTAGTTGATCTAACGTTTGAAGTGAAAAGAAAAACGACGGTTGCAGAAATAAATGATGTTGTTAAAAAGGCAACGTTAGCAAGTATGAAAGGTATTCTAGTTTATAATGATGAACCATTAGTATCCATTGATTTTAATCATAACTCGGCCTCTTCAATTTTTGATGCTACCCAAACAAGAATGGTGGGAGATTTAGTTAAAGTACTAGCTTGGTATGATAATGAATGGGGCTTTTCTAATCGTATGTTAGATCTAGCACAAGTATTTATGCGGACATAATGATGAATTATCGAAAGATTGCATTATTGATTTTAACATGTTTATTGGTGTCTTGTGGGCAAACTGGTGCTTTGTATTTGCCTCCAACACCAACGGAACATCATTCATTGCATCCCGCAACATCACATGCTAAAAATTCATTTTATGTTGGTACGGGCGTTGGTGCTTCTAGGAAATTTTAATGGATCATTTTCATTATCAACATGATGAATTATTTGCTGAATCAGTCCCTGTTAAAGATATTTGTAAGGAATTTGGCACACCTTGTTATATTTATTCTAAAGCGACTTTGGAGCATCACTGGCATGTATTTGACCAAGCATTTTCAAAGTTAGCGCACAAAATTTGTTTCGCTGTAAAAGCAAATAGTAATATTGCTGTATTACAAGTATTAGCTCGATTAGGCTCTGGTTTTGATATTGTTTCCTTAGGGGAATTAGAACGAGTCATCAAAGCTGGTGGTCTCCCACAAAACGTCATTTTTTCAGGTATTGGAAAATCAAGTACAGAAATTACAGCAGCATTGAAGCATCAGATTGGATGTTTTAATGTAGAATCCTATCAAGAGCTTGAGCATATTAATAAAATCGCATCTGATTTGAATGTAAAAGCACCGATTGCTTTGCGTATTAATCCTAACATCGATGCTGGAACGCATCCTTACATAACAACTGGATTGAAAGATAATAAGTTTGGTATAGGTATTGAAGAAGCATTTGAATTGTATCAAAAAGCCAATACTATGTCGCATCTTGAATTAGTTGGTGTAGCATTTCATATTGGTTCTCAACATAATTCATTAGATCCTTTCTTAGCTGCACTGAAAAAAGTATTAGAATTAGTAAAACAGCTTCAATCAATTGGTATATATTTGAAGACAATAGATATTGGTGGTGGTATGGGTGTACGTTATCATGAAGAGTCACCTCCATTGCCAGCAGCCTATGCAGAAGTAGTAGAAAAATTAATTCATGATTTAGATGTAACGATTTTTGTAGAGCCTGGCCGTGCAATTGCTGCTAATGCCGGCATTCTGGTAACGAAAATTGAATATATAAAAGATACACCACACAGAACGTTTGCAATCGTTGATGCGGGCATGAATGATTTAGCTAGACCGTCTTTGTATAACGCCTATCATAATATAATACCTGTGATTCAACAAAAAAATGAAGTTGAAAAATGCTACGATATTGTAGGGCCTGTGTGTGAATCTGCTGATTTTCTAGGAAAAGAACGAAAGCTTGCTATAAAGTCAGGTGATTTATTGGCGGTTCGTACTTCAGGAGCATATGGATTTGTTATGAGCTCGAATTACAATTCTAGACCTAAATTACCTGAGATACTAGTTGACGGTGATCGCGCAGTTTTAATACGTAAACGCGAAACTATGGCAGATTTGTTGGCATTAGAATCTTTGCTTTAATCGTCGTGCTTTTTGGTGGGCAGGCGCTTTCAAAATTATTTGTAAGCTATGACGCGATGCATACGCGCTTTGCCCACCCTACAGTGTCGCAGCATGCTGTCATTGCGAGCGAAGCAATGACGAATATTTTATGCAGAGTCGTAGGGCGGGAAAAGCGTGCAACGCAGATGAGGTGAAATTTACAAAAATGTTAAATGCACGAGTGCCCGCCATAGAGTCTCAAAGGAGCGTATATGAAAATCCATTTTAGAAAAATGCATGGCTTAGGTAATGACTTTGTTGTTATTGATGCAACGCATAAACCACACTATTTAACACCTGAAAAAATTCGCTTGATGGCTGATCGCCACAGAGGGATCGGTTTTGATCAATTACTTCTTATAGAACCATCTGAATTTCCTGAGGCAGATTTTTTCTATCGTATTTTTAATGCAGATGGAAGTGAGTCAGAACAATGTGGTAATGGCATTCGTTGTGTTGCCCGCTTTATTCATGAAAAAAAGCTATCAGACAAAAAAATATTGTTTGTAGCAACTAAAAAAAACCTACATGAATTGATTTTATTAGATGATGGGCTTGTTCGGGCAAATATGCAAATTCCTGAGTTTAAACCTGAAAAAATTCCTTTTGTTTCAACAGAATGTAAAGAAATGTATACAATCAACTCCCCTGAAGGCATTATTAACTTTATGCCACTTTCTGTTGGTAATCCTCATGCTGTGATAGAAGTTTCTGACATTAATACGGTTGATGTAGAAAAAATTGGAGAATTTATAAGTTTTCATCCAAGTTTTCCTGAAAAAACTAATGTTGAATTTATGCAGATATTATCTCCAAGCGCCATTAAATTACGCGTTTATGAGCGAGGGACAGGTGAAACACAAGCATGTGGTAGTGGCGCTTGTGCTGCTGTTGTTGCTGGTCGAATGTTGAAAAAATTAGATGAACACATACATGTACAGTTACCAGGTGGCGAATTAAGAATTAGTTGGCAAGGAGAAGATACTCCCGTTTGGATGATCGGCCCTGCAGCCAGTGTTTTTGAAGGCGTTATTGAATTGGAGTAATTTTATGGCTCTTGAAGAAGCAATTAAACAGCTAAAAGCAGGTGGTGTAATCGCTTATCCTACAGAAGCAGTTTATGGTCTAGGTTCTGATCCCAGAAATGAAGAAGCATTAAAAAAAATATTAATGCTGAAAAAACGCTCGTATGAAAAAGGATTAATTATTATTGCTTCTAGTTGGCCGCAGTTACAAGATTATGTTGAACCAATTCCAAAAGATAGACTAGATCTTATTTTAAAATCTTGGCCAGGGCCATATACTTGGTTATTCCCTGTTAAATCAACTGTCTCTCCCTACTTACATGGTGAAAATACGACGATTGCAGTTCGTGTAACAGCGCATCCAATTGCAAGAGCCCTATGTGAAGCTTTTCAATCTCCAATCGTATCAACCAGTGCTAACTTTGAAGGACAACCACCCGCCCGCAATGCTGAAGAGGTATTTAAAATTTTCGGTCAATCAATTGATTATATCGTATCTGGCGCACTAGGTGTTTTAGATAAACCTACTACTATTTGTGACGCTTTATCTGGAGATATCATACGTTCTTAAATACATTATTTTTGTTTGAGTTGTTGTAAATTGTTGTATTTTTCAAATAATTGATCTTTTGATTCTGAATAATCTGGGTTTAAAGGTATACAGTCTACTGGACAGACCTGTCTACATTGTGGTTCGTCAAAATGGCCTACACATTCTGTGCAAAGATTTGGATTGATTTCATAAATCAATTCACCTTGATAGATTGCATCGTTTGGACACTCAGGTTCACAAACATCGCAATTGATACATTCATCAGTGATCATTAAAGCCATAGTTAATACTCGTTGAAAAATGAATATTTTATAGTTTATACTCCAAAAAAACAAGGATACTTAATGATCATCGCCACCTTTTCTTTTATTGTCTTCGGAATTTCTATTTTAGCCGGCTTTCTTGGCGCTTTAACAGGGTTAGGTGGTGGTGTCGTCATTATTCCCGCATTAGTATTGTTGTTACATGTTGATATTCACTATGCCATGGGGGCCTCTATTATCTCAGTGATGGCTACTTCAACAGGTTCTGCTATTGCATTTTTACGTCAAGGATATACTAATTTACGAATTGGTATATTTTTAGAAACCGCTGCAGTGATTGGCGCCATTGTTGGTGCTCTAATTGTGAAATATATGCCGGTTTCATTAATAGAAATTGTTTTTGGCGTTATTTTAATTATGACGGCATTACTGACTATTCAGCGAAAAGACATTCAAGATGCAAAAACATCACATCCGTGGGCAGATCATTTACATTTAAATGCAAGTTATCCTTCCAAAAATGGAAATATTACTTATAAAGTAGAGCGAGTACCAGCAGCATTAGGTTTGATGGGCGTTGCAGGAAGTTTATCAGGCTTATTAGGTATTGGTTCCGGAACACTCAAGGTTTTGGTGATGGACCAAATGATGAGGTTACCATATAAAGTTGCTACTTCAACGAGTAATTTTATTATCGGGATTACAGCGGCTGTGAGTGCGGGGATCTATTTTTCTCGAGGATATATTAATCCCATTATTACGTTCCCTGTTATGATTGGTGTTGTATTGGGCGCAATTATTGGTGCGCGAGTAATGCATCATATTCACAATAGAATACTTCGTATTGTATTTAGTATCATTATTTGCTTTTTAGCCTTTCTGTTGATTTATAAGGGACTAATTCTAAGGACTTGAAAATTGAACGCTATGATATATTTATAGGTAAATGATTATTGATTGGAGCACTATTTTGTGTTGT
>JBFWPS010000039.1:0-11335 GCA_050249855.1 Gammaproteobacteria bacterium | reverse complement strand
CGTTTTACTCCTTGGAATTTTCCCCAGTGGTTTGATAAACTTGTGTCGTTCGGCATTTTAAAGTGTATTATTTAATATTCTCTTAAGGTAAATATGTTTTCATTGGGATAATCAGTATGTATTAATGAAAGGAGTACCTAATTAATGATGCTTGTAGAATCCTCACAAGCCTATGAAAAGGCCCTAAACGCGTTATGGGTAGATACAGGTCTTCTAGGTTTATTCCCCTCGGAGCCATTACAATATTATGACCTAAATGAGCAAGATAAAATTTGGGTAAAGATGTGGCTATCTCAAAAATTACCTAACGTTAAACGCATGATAGAACATGCGGAAGTTTTAGATAACCGTGAATTACAATCCATTCTCACATTTTTCAGAACAATTATTGCTCATTTTAGGATTGAAGCTGATAATGAGCCTATTAAGGTAAAAGCGTACCCACCTAATGTGAGAGGTGAACTATATGATTGGTATGGCAATGTTTTTGACGAATTAGAAACACTTCGTCGTAATTGGCTTAAGACATGTAAAAAGCAAAAGCTTGATCCGTCAGCAGATGAAAATAGAAAAGAATTGTATAAGAGCTATGATTTATATTTTATTCGTTCATTTTATGTATGGCTTACTAAAAAACGTAATCAATTACCGCTTGATATCCATCAAGCATTTAGTGAAACAAGGTTAAACGATGTAAGCGAGTTATCTTCGCAAATGGCAACTTTAGACCAATTACATGCAAACATCGTAGGCATATTACCTAAAGATGTTGCACAAGAAATTCGTGATGAATATTCCGAAATGTATTTTCCTCATTTCAACGAATTTTTGAAAGATGCAAAAGCGTTATTACAAAGTATAGAAATAGAAGTTGAAAATTATGGTTGTGGGTTTATAAATTCTAAAGAAGCAATTCTAATTAGAAAAACATATCCTTCCGCTGAGGCTACCCAAAGAATAGCGCAAAAAAAAGATTTAAATCCAGACTCTAATGAAGCAGATCAAATTAGAAGAAAGTATCCTTGTCCTAGAGCTTCAAGGCTTATTCAAGAAAGAAATGCAGCGATTTCCACTTTATCAAAGGATTGGTCCAGTCGTTTAAACGAAGTAGAAACTTCACTGAATCCTGATGTACGAGAACGTGTTGCATCCGTTTATCGAGTATGTGCTGAAATTAAAAATTTTTGTGTTACAGTAATTCTGGAAAGATATGCTGATCAAGGTGAAGATTCATCTAGTCCGCGTGCTGTTCGTAAAGCTACCGAAGAATATCAGCACAGTCGCTTTTTTAAGAAGAATGGCTCTATGTTTGGTGAATTAAAGGGGGCGACACGACTTCTTTCTGACACAGAATGTTATGATCATAAAGCACCACCTCTTCAAACTTTATTGCAAGTGGTGATCGATCAAGTAGAAGAATATGTTACTAAATCTTCTACAGAAAAAGCAAGTCGAGTACAACATATTGAACAAGCTATAGAAATTCAATTGGAAGCAACATCATTAATGAAACGATTATCCGCATCTGAACCTGAAGAAACTTTAAAAGAAGAATTCAGTAAGTTTTATAACAAATTAAAATTTTGGTACCAGGTACTTGATTATGAGAAATATACATGGAAACGTGGTTTTGGATTAGCTGATTTGCTATTTGGTCCTATGCGTTCTTTTGTTTTAGCAAGATCACTTATGGAAAGAGTTGAAATGATCGCAAGAAAGGATCCAACCTTGGCTGCAAAAATTGAGCTTAATAATCCGCCAGCTGATTATCCTTATTTGAATTTAGTATCATCTTCCAGTGTTACTGATGAACATGGAGAGATTATTCCACCAGCAGGCCTCCTGAAAAAGTAAATTATATGGTAAAAATTAAATGTTTTGTTTTTTTCGCCCAAGCCCAGATGTTCAAAGTGACGTAGAAGATCAAAGAGAAACTTTACAACCCTCGGAAGTTTCGGCTCTACATGCTATACCTATAGAGCCTCCCACTACGTTATATCGCAGTTTAATGAATTATTTTTCTGGTGGCCAGAACACTGTTTCAGCCCCTCAAGATTTTCGTTATTATACTGCGGTAGAAGCTTTGCAAATGATCGTTGATAAAAGTATATATTCTGCTGTGTCTGACAAGGAGCGTATACAATTAACTTTAAGACAAGCTATTGCAAAGAAAGTAGTTGATAAAAAATTAATGGCTTTATTAGCAATATCAAGTATTTTTGGTTCTATTGCATTGTATGCAACCTATCAAACAACATTTGATTATATGGCTGAAATGTATGAATTTCTTGAAGTTGCAATAGTTGGTGTCCCCGAAATAATTCAACCATTTATTTCAACAATAGTGGCTGTGTTGCGCTCCGGATTTTATTTTGCTACTACAGCTTATGCAAGTTCACAAATTTTAAATATTTTAGCGGAAAAATATGTCCAAAACACTTTAGAACCGGATGATTTGCAACGAGCTATTGAGTCGCTTCGTTATTATCAACAACCACGATGGAAAGTTTTATTAAGTAATTTACAAGATATATTCGTTAATGGTTTGATTAACGTACTGCCTGCTGTCCCTTATATGATTGGGTATAGTGAATTTAGTAGAACATTAACAATTATGCTTATGATAACTAATATTTTTGGGCCAGGGCAATATGCAATTCGAAACGTAAGAGAAGGTTTAACAGGGACTGAATCTTTGTCTCAGAAAGCTATTGTTGAGCATACAGATAGAGCTTACCAACGTTTTTTAAAATTGCCTGATGATGTTCAGCAATTAATTCTAGATGAGATTAAATTTTTAATTGAGACAAAACAATATAAAGGGGTTTACCGTAGATTGTTGAATATTGATGAACCCACTCAAAGACATAAAAATGAAATAGCAGATGTTGAAACAAAGAAAAATATTCCCTGGTTGTTAAAATCCGAAAGTGGGTGGTCTGAAACTATCGCATCTGGAGTAGGTAGAGCAGTGTTCGTCGGCGCTAGTCTTAGTATTTTATATGCCGATTATGATGATGTTTCTGAAAAAATAAATATTTTGAAGTTATGGGGACTCTCTTTACCCGCTGCCCTTGTCGCACTATTAGCTGCTCCTTCTAATCTTAGTAATCCTTATTTGGCAGGACAGACAATAGGAGAAGATTTAACAATAGATGAGATTCCTATGGCGAAACTTTATGTGCCTATGCTTAGAAGACTAATAAAAATAGGCATTATATCCATTGCTCTGCTGCCAACGGGCATTGGTATCGAAACTAACGTAGCGAGTATTCGTTTGACGAAAGATTTTATTAGTTGGGTAGGTGGAAATGCTGAACATCCTTTTGCCCTTGCGACACAAGCTATTTTTGGTGGTTTAGGAGGCATTGTTGAGTCAGCTACGCTAGGTTTATTTTGTTTATGGGCACTTGATGCCGCTGTTGGAAATTTTGTCCCTGAGTGTGGTACACCACATCTACAACGTTTATATGAATTTGAACAGTCTTATCGTGTATTTCAAGAATCCTTAAAAGAAGCTGTTCCATATCAATGGCGAATGCTTTTAGCTTGGATGTTAGATAAAAACAAGCAGGATCAACCTTCTTTGGATGAAGAGGAGGATGAAAAAGTATCGAAATTTCCGAAGCAATCTGCAATTGATTTATCAGAGCTTATTCAAGAAATCATTCATCAACGTGTATCACGACCTAATTTTGAAGAATTAATGCAATCTTATGAAGGTTATGGCGCTAATATACGTTCACCTCAAGAAAGAGAAAGGGTTTTGGTCATAAATAGCGCAAATTATGCGCCAAGCTTATTCGCTGATGGGAATGGGCTTCGACGACGTCGTAATTGTAAACCTGGCCTATTGGTTGATTGCCTGTATCCGGATAGACCATCCTTCAGCAAGGATTGATTTTTGTTTGTTTATTATCCAGAAATGGCGCTTTAAATAATCAGGGATCACTGAGAATCAATACAAAATATCTAATTAAAATGACGTTTTTGCTTGTTACAAGGCTTATACAGCTGTACAATGTCATACTTTTATTTTGACTATTGGGAGAGAAGTTACATGGCGTTAACAGCTGAAAGAAAACAAGAATTGATCCGCAATTTCCAATTAGCACCAAACGATACTGGTTCAGTGGAAGTACAGGCTGCAATTTTAACGGATAGGATTAATTATTTAACAGAACATTTGAAGTCATTCAAAAAAGATAATCACACTCGTTATGGTTTGCTCAAACTCGTCAGTAAGCGTCGTCGTCTGCTTGATTATTTAAAAAGAACCGCCGAAGCACGCTATAAAAAATTAATTGAAATACTCAATTTACGTCGTTAATTATTCTAAAGTATAAAGGAATTTAAAAGTGCCAATAATCAAGAAGCAATTTCAATATGGTGAACATACTGTAACATTACAGACAGGTGAGGTAGCGCGACAAGCTCATGGTGCAGTGATGGTAACCATGGGTGATACAGTTGTTTTAGTAACAGTTGTTGCCGCAAAAGAAGCAGCACCTGGTCAAGATTTTTTTCCCTTAACTGTTAACTATCAAGAAAAAGCTTACGCAGCTGGCAGAATTCCCGGTGGTTTTTTTCGACGAGAAGGGCGTCCTTCAGAAACCGAAATATTAATTGCACGATTGATCGATAGACCGATTCGTCCATTGTTCCCTGAAGGCTTTACGAATGAAGTACAAGTTGTTGCAACTTTAATGTCACTGGACCCCAATGTCTCTCCTGAAATTCCAGCGATGATTGGTACATCTGCTGCTTTAGCTATTTCTGGGGTTCCTTTTAATGGTCCTGTTGGTGCCGCTCGAGTGGGTTATAAGGATGGCGTGTTTTTATTAAATCCAACATTGGCGGAATTAAAAAATTCTAAGTTAGATTTAGTGGTGGCAGGCACTAGTTCTGCTGTTTTAATGGTAGAGTCTGAAGCAGAAGAATTATCAGAAGAAATTATGTTGAATGCCGTTTTGTTTGGTCATTCACATATGCAAACAGTTATTCAGGCCATTAAAGAATTTGCAAAAGAAGGTGGTGCTGAAGGTTGGAATTGGCAGGCTGATCCACATGATCATGCACTTCTACAAGATATTCAAAAGATGGTTGAAAGTTCATTAGCTCAAGCATATCAAATTCCAGAAAAACGAGCGCGTTACGATCGAATTGCTGAATTACTTTCTAAAGTAACTGAACAATTCGCTGGAACTGAAGAAGGACAACCTTCAGAAGAGCATGTAAAAGTTTTATTTGAAAAGTTAGAAGCAAATATCGTTAGGCAACAAATTCTTTCTACCGGTCTTCGCATTGACGGACGTGATACTAAAACAGTTCGTCCTATTACAATTCAAACAGGTCTTTTACCGCGTACACATGGTTCTGCGCTCTTTACACGTGGTGAAACGCAAGCAATTGTTGTTGCTACATTAGGTACTGCAAGAGATGCGCAGATCATTGATGCACTTGAAGGTGAAACAAAAGAAACTTTCATGCTGCATTACAATTTTCCTCCGTATTGTGTGGGTGAAACAGGACAAATTGGTAGTCCCAAACGTCGTGAGATTGGTCATGGACGCTTAGCAAAACGCGGTATTCAAGCAGTTTTGCCTAATGAGCATGAATTCCCTTATGTTTTACGGGTTGTTTCTGAAATTACTGAATCAAATGGTTCGAGTTCTATGGCAACGGTTTGTGGTACCAGTTTAGCCTTAATGGATGCTGGTGTGCCAATTAAAACAGCGGTTGCTGGTATTGCAATGGGTTTAATTAAAGAAGGTGAAAAATTCGCTGTATTATCGGATATTTTAGGTGATGAAGATCATCTAGGCGATATGGATTTTAAAGTGGCTGGTACTATCAATGGTGTAACCGCATTGCAAATGGATATTAAAATTGATGGTATTACAAAAGAAATTATGGAAGTAGCTTTAGAACAAGCTTGCCAAGGTCGTATGCATATTTTGGGTATTATGAATGGTACGTTAGCGGGTCCTAAAACAAGTGTTTCTGCTTTCGCACCTCGTATTATTACTTTAAAAGTTCCACGCGATAAAATTCGTGATGTCATCGGTAAAGGTGGTGTTACTATTCGTACGCTGAGTGAAGAAACAGGTGCAACGATTGATATCGACGATGAAGGTATTGTAAAAATTGCAGCGGTAGATGAAGCTGCAGGGCTAGAAGCTAAGCGTCGTATTGAACGTATAACCGCAGATGTTGAAGTTGGATCAATTTATGAAGGTGTGGTTGTTAAATTAATGGATTTTGGTGCTTTTGTCAGTATATTACCTGGCAAAGAAGGTTTGGTGCATATTTCGCAAATCACACAAGAGCGCGTTCAAAACGTTGCAGATTACTTATCAGAAGGCCAATCAGTTAAAGTGAAAGTCATTGAAATTGATAAACAAGGTCGTGTGAAATTAAGTATGAAAGAAATTCAGACAGAAAATTAATTTTCTCTCCTCGCTTGTTTGGGAGGAGAGCGTTTTACTATCCTTTTACTAAACTCAAAAACTCAGCTCTAGTACTGGCTTGAGAACGTAACAATCCCAACATAACTGAAGTTGTCATCACAGAATTTTGTTTTTCCACACCACGCATCATCATACATAGGTGCTGTGCTTCTATAATAACACCTACACCAGCAGGATTAATGCTTTCAGATAAACACTTGGCAATTTGATGGGTCAATTGTTCTTGAATTTGTAAACGTCTTGCAAAGCAATCTACAATTCGCGCAATTTTGGAAAGTCCTATCACTTTGCCTTGAGGTATGTAACCTACATGACATTTACCAAAAAAAGGTAATAGATGGTGTTCACAGAGAGAAAATAGTTCAATATTTTTAACAATGACGATTTCGCTCATATCAGATTGAAAAACAGCATCATTTAAGATTTCTTCAACATTTTGTTGATATCCTTGTGTTAGGAATTCAAGGGCTTTAGCAGCTCGTTGAGGCGTTTTTTTTAAACCATCACGTGTTAAATCTTCTCCAATGGTTTCGATAATATTTGCATAATATTGTTCTAGCATAATGACCACATCTTTGATTGAATTAGGCGAGCATTTTATCATAAAAAACGGTAATATTGTAGTTCAGAGAATTTTATTACCCCCTTTCGTCGTAGGGTGGGCAAAGCGCGTATCCAGTATCAGCAGTCGTCATTGCGAGCGTAGCGAAGCAATGAAGAATATTTTATGAATTCACGTGCTGTAGGGTAGGCAAAGCGTGCAACGCAGATGAGATGGAATTTATATAAAGGTTAGGTGCACACGTGCCCACCATAAAGTTAAATCAAAAGGAAAAAAAAATGCTTAATCATATCAAAAAACTATTCTGCATACTTTTTCTAATAAGCTGCCTTAGCTCAACTGCTAATGCTTTAGAACTTATCAAACCAGAAAGACTCAAAGCCGGTGACACAGTAGGCTTGGTTGCCTCAGGTTTTCGTGTGCCTGAAGACATACAAATTCAATATGCAGTAGAGCGTTTG
Organism: Gammaproteobacteria bacterium; assembly: GCA_050249855.1. Taxonomy (GTDB): domain Bacteria; phylum Pseudomonadota; class Gammaproteobacteria; order JBGSLN01; family JBGSLN01; genus JBFWPS01. The sequence continues at coordinate 3,842 of JBFWPS010000039.1, read as the reverse complement.
CAAGCACTAGGCTTAAAAGTAAAACTTGGCAAATATGTTTTTAATCGCTATGGGTATTTCTCTGCAACTGATGAGCAACGAGCAGAAGATTTTAATCATATGATTCGTGATAAAGAAATAAAAGCGATTGTGGAATTACGTGGCGGTTGGGGCAGTAATCGTATTCTCAATTTGATTGATTATAAAGCGATTAAAGATAATCCTAAAATCATTATGGGTTTTAGTGATATTACAGCATTACTATTAGCAATTTATCACAAAACTGATCTAGTTACATTTCATGGACCCGTTGGCACTGATCCCTGGCCCGAATTTACAGTCAATTATGTAAAAAAGGTATTATTTCAGGGGAAAGAAGTGGTATTTAGTAACCCTAAAGAAGCAGATGAAGATGATTTAATTCAAACAAAAAATCGTGCTCAAACAATTAATAGTGGTGTCGCAACAGGTCGATTACTAGGTGGAAATTTAACGGTTATTGCTTCTATGTTGGGCTCGTCATACTTGCCCAAATGGAATGGTGCGATTTTATTTGTGGAGGATGTGGGTGAAGATATTTATAAAGTTGATCGCATGTTAGAACAGTTAAAAGCAGCAGGTGTGTTGAACCGAATTTCAGGATTTATTTTCGGGCAATGTAAAGATTGTACGGTAGGTAGTGGTACAACCAGCTATGGTTCTTTAACACTCATGCATGTAGTGAGTTCTTACATAAAACCCTTAAAAATACCTGCATGGTATGGAGCAATGATAGGGCATGATCCTAAAATGTTTGTATTACCTGAAGGTGTGATGGTTGAAATTAACGCCGATAAAGGGACTATCAAAATGCTAGAAGCTGCCGTGAGGTAAGAATAAATATCACAATAATTATCAGATATTTGCTTTTTTTTATATGATATGCTAGCATATAACTAGTCTGACTAGTTAGTGGAAAATGATATGAAACAAGCAAATACCTGGCAATTACAAGAAGCTAAAGCGCATTTTAGTAAAGTGGTGCGCGAAGCCATAGAGCATGGTCCGCAAGATATTACACTACGCGGAAAACCAAGTGTCATTGTTATCTCGAAAGTTGATTATGATAAATTAACAAAACATGGCTCTTCTTTTGTAACCTTAATGCGTAAGTCACCATTAGTTGGATTGGAACTTTCATTAAAACGTAACAAAAGCCTAACACGAGATATTGATCTATGAGTTATTTATTAGATACCAATGTATTATCTGAACTTGTAAAGACTAAGCCAAATGAAAATTTACTTAATTGGTTTTCACATATTCCTGATGATTGTTTATATGTCAGTGTTCTTAGCATTGGTGAAATTCGCAAAGGCGTAGAAGCTGTATCAGATAATATGCGTAAACAGAAATTAAAATTATGGTTAGAGCAAGAATTAACGACTTGGTTTGGAACGAGAATGCTTGGAGTTAATTATGCTGTTGCTGATCGCTGGGGAAGGTTACAAGCTCAGTTGAAAAGATCGCTACCTGCAATTGATAGTTTAATTGCAGCAACAGCATTGCATTATGATTTGTGTGTGGTTACACGTAATGAGCAAGATTATAAATTTCAATCATTAGAAGTTATCAATCCTTGGAAAGCCAGCTAAATCGCTATTAGCTCAAAGTCTAAATTATTCGGTGGTGTTTCATTCCACAAACTTAACACATACCCACCATCACCAGCGCCTGTTGGTTTGGCTGCAATAGCTCCGGTCTTTAATAATTTTTCAATATGTTGTGCTAAGATCCCTTCACATAATTGCCATTGACGAAAACAAGATTCCGCTTGTTTAATGGCCTTTTTTAATAAGGGTAAACCTTCTTCCTCGTTTGATTGAAATGCTTTTTGCGCTAGCGCAACACTTTCAGCCATTTCTAAATCTATTTTTTCAGCAAGATTTTGATTTTTCTGCCAAAGTGATTTTACTTTATCAACACAACGAGAAGTAATAGAAGTTTTGCCAGAATATGACAAATACCATTTAGGTTGCCATTTGGCTTTGATGGGGTGTAGTCCACCACTCCTTGAAAAATAGATACCTTCACCAGCAATGCCAACTGCAATATCACCACCACTACTTTCATGATGAAATAAATTTTCAAGCTGTCTTGAAAATTCTAATAAATTTTCTTGAGGTAATCTTCCCTGAGCAGAAAACCAGCGACCAATTGCAACACACAAAGCGCCAGAAGCACCCATACCAGCACCCACAGGGATATTATTGTTTACGGAGAATTTACCCAGTAGATCAGAACGATGTAAATCTAAAATCTCAGTGGCACGTTCAAGTGCACTCCAGAATAAAAATTGAATTTCATCAGCAAAATCCCCATGAAATTCAGCTCTGACTTCTTCGTTACTTGACCAAAACTCTAGAGTTAACTGTTTAGCTTTAATAGGAAATATCAGTGCTGGGTGACCACGCAATACAGCATGTTCACCAGTTAAAATCCATTTTCCAGAGACCGTTGTTGTAAAATCAGCAGGAGTATTATTTGGCATTATTATTCTCCATTGATGATAGAATTGCATAGTTGTTTTTAAATTGTAATTTAATTTGGTTAGATAAATCTAGTTGTTCTGGTCTATAAAGTAAGTGTACATTGGGTCCCGCATCAATTGTAACAATGGGGCCATCACCTACTTTTTCCCAATGTTTTCGAATCGATTGAATGACGTTCAACGTATCATGTGTAAGATATCCAAAAGCGGGATTCGAAGTTTCAAATAATGCATGCATATCCCAAAACTCTGTCCAACACAATTCATAAATATCAGGCCAAGATTGATTTTTCAGTGCTTCTATCAAGGCAGATAAACGATTTTCAGCACGTTCTGCTCTTCCTGTAAACAAAGGACTTTGCGTTACTTGTTTATGTGCTTCACTAGAGGACACAGCTTTTTTATCATGAGAAACGATGATGACTTGATGAATTAATGATTCATAAGGTAGCGCCAAAGGCATGATTTTATCTTCGGACCATAAACACCAAGGTGAAAAAAAAGAGCGACAAGAAGAACCTGAACCTTCACGACTCCATTGTGCTATGATATTAATATCCGGTAATGATTGTTGTGTTAATTCACTGAGTGCTTTTACGGCGCACTGAGTTAATGCAGCAAAACTAGATGCAGAGCTTGCAATACCACAATTTCCAGGGAAATTATTGTCAGAACGAATAATAAAAAATCCTTCGTAATTAAAGTATTGTTTGAGACGAATTAAATGCTGTATGAACCGATTTTGTGCTTTATCGGATAGAATACTTTTTTGATTTTCAAATGGAAGCCAAATGTCGTGGTTTTTAGTATTAGATTCTAGTTTAACATGACTCGTTAAATGATTTAATGTGTAAGAAAGCGAGCTATTCGTTGGGAAATTTTTTTCGTGGTTTAATTTCCCCATATATTTGATCAGTGCAATATTCGAAGGCGCACTAGCCAGCCAAGAATGTTTGTTATTTACTGTCATCAACGCTAACCCCATTACTAATTGAATTGCTAGTGCCAATCACGGGTAAATCATTTTCAATACACCATTGTGAAACTTTTTCTAAGTTAGATTTTTCAACTAATAAAAATATGACATCAGCTCCCATGGCACCACAACCTTTGCTGGCAAGAATAGGGCAGTCAAGGTTTATTTTATTTAACAAATCTATAGTATGTTCCGAAACTAAATTTAATTTAGAAAGTTCAACACTAAAATCTTTGACGGACTCTATTAATAAATCAGCCTGGTTGTTTTCAAACGCTAAAATTGCATTTTCTGTTGCTTTGGTGAGTTGTGTTGTCTCAAATGAAGCTAAGTTTTTTAAATGCTGATGAGTTTGCA
>JBFWPS010000038.1:0-11374 GCA_050249855.1 Gammaproteobacteria bacterium | reverse complement strand
TGAATTAAATCCAGAGCGCCGCTATATTGAAGCTGATATGCAACATCAAGCCATGCAAGAACTTACTAAACTTCATTTGGAAAATAAAAAATTACCCGCAGGTCTTTGTTTGTTTGACGAAAATTGGCACCAAGGTGTTATAGGCATATTAGCAGGCAGAATTAAAGATCGTTATCATAGACCCGTCATCGTTTTTGCGCTTGGAAACGATACAGAAATAAAGGGTTCGGCTCGTTCCATAGAGGGGATTCATATTCGCGATATTTTAGATGGCATTGCAACGAAATATCCTGATTTGATTTCTAAGTTTGGTGGGCATGCAATGGCTGCAGGACTTACAATTAAAAAAGAGCATTTCTCTCAATTTTCAGAAGCATTTAACCAAGAAATATTACTACACATTGATGAAAATATTTTTCAGTCGATTCTTCATAGTGATGGAGAATTAGAAAAAGAACATTTCACTCTAGATTTGGCACAAGTATTAAAAGATGGTGGGCCGTGGGGACATCATTTCGCCGAACCATTATTTGATGGAACTTTTGAACTCTTAGAACAACGATTGGTTGGTCAAAAACATTTAAAAATGACTGTTCGACAAAATGACCTGCTTTTAGATGCAATTGCTTTTAATGTAGATTTAGAAAAATGGCCGAACCATCGTTGTAGTATGGTCAATCTAGCTTATCGCTTAGATATCAATGAATTTAGGGGCATTCGCACGCTCCAATTATTGGTAGAACATTTAGAGCCATGCGCATGACACATGAACATTATTTATTAGAAGCATTAAAATTAGCTGAGATGCGAAAAGGTTTTTGTGCGCCTAATCCTTCAGTAGGTGCTGTGCTTGTGAAAGATAATGAGATTATTGGAAAAGGTTATCACGAAGCCTGTGGATTACCTCATGCGGAAGTTGAGGCAATAAAAAATGTAAAAAATCCTAAAGATGCAACCTTATATGTTACCTTAGAACCTTGCTGTCATTTTGGTAGAACACCACCTTGTACGGAACTGATTATTCAAAGTGGTATTCAGGCAGTTTATTATGGATTTTCCGATCCTAATCCTATTGTATCTAATCAAGGAGATAAATTGCTTAAGGAAGCTGGTATTGATTGTAAAAAATTATCAATACCTGAAATTGAATCTTTTTATAAAAGTTATGCTTATTGGCACAGAACAAAAAGACCTTTTGTCACCGCTAAAATTGCATTAAGTTTAGATGGAAAAATAGCGGGTGCTAATAGAAAACCCATTACAATTACAGGAAACAGCGCAAAAAGTTTTACACATCATCATCGTTTACATAGTGATGCAATTTTAACGACAGCTGATACTATCAATTTAGACGACCCACAGTTAAATGTACGTTTGAATCAAGAGATTTTAGCAAAGCCGATTTATATTATCGATACTAACTTAAAAACGTTACCAACTTCACAAATTTTTAAAACAGCCGGAAGCGTTACTATTTTCCATTCTAATCAGCTTAAAACCACAACTTCACTTAGGGAAGATACACGATACCTTCCTATAGCATTAAACGATGGATTTCTTGATTTATCATCGATTCTAGACCAAATTGGACAAGATGATTGTCATGACCTTTGGGTTGAAGCAGGTGGATTATTATTTAAATCATTGATTAATGCTCACTTTTTGCAACGTGCTTATGTTATAATCGGGCCTAAATTTCTAGGTACTGAGGCGTATAGCAGTGCTTTTAACAAACCATTTGATTTAGCAAATGATGCAAAACTCCTTAAGTGGGAAAACTTAGGGGACGATGGTTTGATGACAATTGATTATATGTGAAGGAGATCACGATGTTTACAGGTATTGTGAATCACTGCGGTGAAGTAATAGATATTTTGACTGGATATAACTCTGCATTTATCACCATTTCTTCTGACTTTGAAAATTTAGAACTGGGAGAGAGCATTTCTATCAATGGTATATGTTTGACAGTTGCCAAAATCGAAGGAAATTGCTTTTCATGCGATGTTTCACCAGAAACCATGCGTTTGACGAATGCTGGATTTTTTAAAAAAGGCAGTAAGGTGAATTTAGAACGTGCGCTACAGTTGTCTGATCGATTAGGAGGACATTTTGTTTTAGGACATGTTGATAGAACTTGTCAATTGTCACAACGAAAATCAGTCAATGAATATGTTGAATTAAGCTTTACTGGCATTCCAGATAATGAAATGCATTATTTTGTAAAAAAGGGAAGTGTTTGTGTGAATGGTGTTAGTTTAACGATAAATGCAGTTATTCCAAATGGATTTCAAGTTATGTTGATTCCACATACATTATTAATGACTAACTTAGAAAATTTGAAAACAGGTGATTCAATCAATATTGAATATGATTATTTAGCAAAATTAGTTGAAAATCATGCTGCTAAAATGGATTTACGAGTATAAAAAATCGATGAAAGTGCTAATTTTATAATGGAGGTGATTTATGCCTGATATTTTTGCATCAATTGAAGAAGCTTTAGTAGATATTAAGCAAGGTAAGATGATCATCTTAGTCGATGACGAAGATAGAGAAAATGAAGGTGACTTAATGATCGCTGCTGAAAATGTGACCCCTGAAGCGATTAATTTTATGATTACACATGCACGTGGTTTAGTCTGTTTACCGATGCTTGATGAAGATTTAGTTCGACTAGGTATTCCAATGATGGTTGAGCAAAATACTTCTAAATATGAAACAGCTTTTACTATTTCCATTGAAGCTGCTGCATGTGAAGGTTCAGGTATTTCGGTGTTTGATAGAGTGCAAACTATTCTTACTGCGATTGACCCAAATGCTTCGGCTAAAGATATTGTGATGCCAGGGCATATTTTTCCATTGCGCGCACGCAAAGGCGGGGTTCTTGCAAGAGCAGGACATACAGAAGGAAGCGTGGATTTAGCGAGATTAGCAGGTTTAAAGCCAGCTGCCGTTATTTGTGAAGTGATACGAGAAGATGGAAGTATGGCGCGATTAAATGATTTAATTGAATTTTCTAAAAAGCATGATTTAAAAATTGTTTCATTGAATGACTTAATTTCTTATCGTATGGCACAAGAGTGTTTAGTTGAAGAATCAGCAACAGCACAATTGCCGCTAGAACTTTATGGACAATTTACCATTAAAGTTTTTAGCAATCGCTTAGATAATTTACAACATGTTGTTTTACAAAAAGGTGAAATTGATCCTAATAAACCAACACTTGTTAGGGTGCACTCAGAGTGTTTAACGGGTGATGTATTTGGTTCAGGGCGATGTGATTGTGGTTGGCAATTAGAAGCCTCACTCGAGCGAATAGCGAAAGAAGGTGGTGTATTATTGTATATGCGTCAAGAAGGGCGCGGGATTGGATTGCTACATAAAATTAAAGCCTATGCGTTACAAGAAGAAGGTTATGATACCGTTGAAGCAAATCGTAAACTTGGATTTTCAGCCGATCACCGTGATTATGGGATTGGATCTCAAATTTTACGTTATTTAGGGATTAAGAAAATTTCATTAATGACGAATAATCCACGAAAAATTTATGGTATTGAAGGTTATGGATTGGAAATTGTTTCAAGAGAGCCGATTGAAATGACACCCACAAAGGATAATATTCATTATCTTAAAACTAAAAAAGAAAAATTAGGTCATTTGCTAAATATCGTAAGTCAAGGAGAATAATAACTAATGAAACAGATTATCGCTCAAGATATTAAATCACAATTTAATATAGCTATTGTTATCAGTCGCTTTAATGAAGAAATAACACAGCAATTATATGAAGGTGCTATTGAGCGCTTAAGAGAATTAAATTTTTCAGAAGATCAAATAACCGTGATTTGGGTTCCTGGTGCTGTTGAAATTCCTGTTGTTACTCAAAGGATTGCACAGCAAGATGCATTTGAAGCCATCATTTGTTTGGGTGCTGTTATTCGGGGTGAAACAGATCATTATGACTATGTTTGTAGAATGGTGAGCGATGGTTGCCAGCGTGTTGCGCTTGAAAATGATGTACCTGTTATTTTTGGTGTACTTACAACAGAAAATGAAGAACAAGCTCAAGATCGCGTGGGTGGTGCACACGGTAATAAAGGGCGCTATTGTGTAGACGCCGCATTTGAAATGGTTTCAGTCCTGCGCCAAGTAGCGAAATTGTAAAGAGTTTCAATATTCTTTGATAAAAGTTCCCTTTCCACTTTAAGGTGAGCCCTAGTTTTAAGTTTTTTCTCCCTCTCTCCCAACTTGTTGGGGGAGAGGGTTGGGGTGAGGGGGCAAAAGTTTTATATCAAATCCCCTAACTATCTAGAACGCGTTATTTCGAAATCATTGCATTTTGTAGGGTGGATTAGGGTCGAAAGGCCCGTAATCCACCCTACAATTCTCCTCCCCCTTAAAAATACCCCATCGCGTAAAGTTTTTACCCCGTCATTGCGAGGCCCGCGTTCTTTGCGGGCCGTGGCAATCCAGTACTGCATTGAAATAGATACTCAGTTCTGGATTGCTTCGCTACGCTCGCAATGACGGATTTGTTCCATATAAGTCCCAATTAATTTACTAAAGTATGCGTGAATAATGATCTCTAATTAAAAGTATGTATTTGCTCAAACTCTTAGAAGTAATATTGTAAAGCAACAAATCAGTTAGTTGCAGGAAGCACATCAATGAAAATGCACAAATTTAAAAATTTACAGCTTTTTACTTATCAAGTAAATATTTTCTTATGTAGAGTAGTTTATTAATTTTTATCTCTGATGATCTGTATTAATGTCTCTAATGAAGTGTATAGTTCTGATGCTAAACGTAATGATTCAGTTTTTATATTAAAATTAATTACTTCACAACTATGAGCAGCATATTTACTTCTTTGCTCTTGAAGTTCTCTAAAAGGATTCATAATTTTTTTAATATTAGTGATTTTCCATTTCTCTAAAAGTTTTTCAAGTGCAGTTAAGGAAGAAATCTTATCTGAATCAATTAGTAAATCTTTTATTGAGCATTTAAGAGTTTTAAGATTAAGACCATCAATTACTAAAATACAAAGATTAAGAATAAAATCTCTATAATCTTGATTATTTTCCGTATGGATGAGGTGAATTTTGTTGAATAATTTTTTAATGGGAACTTTGGGTTTCCAAATATCTATTTGCTTACCATTTTCATTAAGAGTAGGGAAGTTTTGTAAGCTGATTTTTAGTAGTTCTAAAGGACATGTCGTTCTATATGGTTTTCCTTGAAAATTAGTTATGATGGAACGTTCTGATATAGGCCCCTTTTTATCCTCATTATATCTCGACCAATGTAACTGTTCTTTATGAGGCAAATTACCTAAATAATAAATAAAAGTATAAACTTGCCCTTCTTTATTGATGTCATATGTTTTTAAAGACCAACTTCCTTTACAGCTAATGCTTGTTGGGGTGATTTCGTATTTATCTGGGTTATGTTTATAAAGAGATAGAACTTCCGCATTAAAAAATACAGGGCTCATTTCAAGAGGTTTTCCTGTGTCTTTATAATGGTCATCTAATAATTTTGGATCACATGAACAATTTTTAATTTTATCATGCTTTAAATCATAAATTTTAAAACGTTCATATTTTTCTTTTTTTTTAGTAATAGACCTTGCTTGTATTAGATCTGCCCCTTTTGTTAGTCCATTATTGATTACATTTATTTTGTGATTTTGGTTTTTAGGTAGATATTGAGTTAGATTATTCCAGTTGTTACTTTCAATTTCGAAAAAACGGGCTAAAAATTGTTTTGAGTAATTTAAATAAATATTTAATAATTCCTTTTCTACCAGAATAATAGTAAAATCGGGTTCATTTTGGATAAATACTTTTTCTTCTAAATCGCCACATTCATTGATTCTGCAATAAGCATTTTTGGCCTCAATCCAATAAATATCAGAGACATGAATAAATTGTTGTAGAAAATCAAAAAATGATTGTTTTTCACCATTGTTATAATATGTTCGGTGAAAATATAACGGCCACATTTTCGAGTCAGATATGCCATCTTTATAACTACGTTCGAGGTTATATGGGGCATTGCTGCCTATGATTGACACTACACTTTCGAGATACGAAAAATTTAAATTAACAATCGGACCTTTCTTATAATCTTTAAGGTATTTATTATCAACCGTAAATGAATTGAAAATATTCCGTCAGATTCTAAATATAAGATTATCCATTCATTTAAAGAATTTTGATGTAGTTCTACAAAATTTTTATCTTTAATTGATTTTTTTATATTTGTTAAATATGGTTGATAACTCATAAGAATCTACCTTAATAAGGTTTTACAGCAATTTTGAAAAGACCCATTTCACACAATTTCGCTATTAATAGATAAATCAATTTGTTCATATGAATTAACTTTTAAAATAATTGATTATTTCATTCATAATATTTTCAAACTCTGATTTATAAACATCTTCCAAGTCTCCATGCGTATCGAAAATACCTTCTTTTATTCTTTCGCCAGTTTTATCATCAATTTTATCTCTAATATCGGGTGTTGGTAATATTTCAAAATGATAAGTTGAATATAGTTTTCTATTTGTATCATATTTAGAAAAAGTATTAATTCCATTGTCATATAAAACGGCAACTTTTGGCAAACCAAGATCTTGTGCAATTTCTAAAAATGATTCCATGTTTCCATAGCCACCGACACCATAACCAAATATATCAAATAACTCATCTTCATCTTGCTTCTTTAACCATTTTTTTATTAAACCCACATCCTCTTGGCCTTCTACAAAAAGGATTTTTTCACTAAATAATATTTCTTTTGCTACGGTATCTAACAATTGTGGTTTTTGCCAATTCATAAGTTGTTTTGCTATATCCGTTTTATAAGTTTTATTATTGTCTAAACTAAAAACTTTACAGTGATTATTACTTGTTTTATTAAGTCTTATAAATTTAGCACCATGTACGAAATTTTCCCATTTTGCGAAATATGGCGAATTTGTACATAGTATAATTTGTCTGTCGTATGCTTTTTTAGATAAAAGGTGTGCTAATGCTTTTTGTGTGGTTGGGTGTAACGAAAGCTCAGGTTCATCAATAAGCAAAACTCTATCATTTAATTGCCCTACTAGGTGAGCACATATTCTAAAAAGTGAAATAACGCCATCGCCTAAAAAGTTTGCTTGATGTTCCTGGCTACCTGTTAGATATTTTACGTAATCATCTCCTTGAGGACTTGTCTCGATTGTCCAATTACTAAAATCTGGTACAAGTTTTTTCATCAATAAGTTAAATTTATCTTTTTCTTCTTGGTTCTTATTAATAGAGTGCAAGACGGCAGGAGTATCTAATGTGCTGTTTCTCATGTTAGCTATTATAGATTGTTCCGCGAAGTTTGTGATATCCCAGGTTGCATTTGAATGCGATTGCCAATTTCTTCGTGATTGAACGCATTCAAACTTTACATTGTGCTTTCCATCTTTATTGATTTGTGACCCTTGTTCAGTGCTTGTATATGTACAACTTCCATTATCTGATGTGATAGTGATTTTGACTTGTTTGTTTTTATGTCTTTCAGCTTCTGTAATTTTTTTACTTTCATTTAATAATAATGCTTCAATCGTGGTAGTTTTACCGGTGTTATTTGGACCTACTATTAATGTTAAGCCGCTACTTTTATTTTTTTTATCTGGAATAGCAAAAGTGATAGTTTGCTTATTAAAAAAGCCTCTGAAATCTCTAATTTCTATTTTTTTCAAAATTGCCATTATTAGCCTTATATAGAATTATCGCTTTGAATGTTATACAATTAATGATGCTAATCTTATTAATACCATCGCTAGTTTGCAATAAATCAATATATATGAATTAGTAATATAGATTATAAATTAATCTTGTTTTTCAACAATAATAAGCAAGTATTTTTAATTATTAATAAAAAAATACCAACCAAAGAGTTGGAAATTGCAAGAAGTAGATTAAAGGAAATCAAACAAAATGTCTAAACGATCAACTAAATTACATGAAAAACTGAAAAAGGATGTTTTAAGTGAACCAGTGGTTTTTTCAGAATATGAAGCATTTAAGACAGAATTAGAGTTAGCTAAAAAGATCAAAAAAGCACATCAAAAAGCAGACTTAACTCAAGAAACGCTTGCTAAAGCAAAATAATCTAAAGGAATGAGGGCCTTTCCTTAACGAATTATCTAACCCTGATAGCGACGACCGCACTCTTTCATAAGCCTGCAGTTCTAAGAAAATCTATAAAAAATTGACTTTTCTGGTATATGTGCTATATTTCTCTATATTACAAAAAAATGTAACGAAGAGAAATAATATGAATCACGAGACATTTAGAAAATTAACTCAAAATTATCCGTTTTTTAAGAGTAATATCTTTACTCATATAGTAGATAATGTACGGATTTTACGTCGTCAGGTCAGTGAATGGCTGAAAAAAGGCTATATCTTACAATTGAAACGTGGCATGTATACGCTGAGGAATGAAGATAGGGCGGTTGGATTTTCTAATTATTTTTTAGCAAATAATTTATATTCACCGTCTTACGTCAGTTTAGAAACTGCTTTAAGTTATTATGGTATGATTCCTGAACGTGTATATGCTATTACATCAATTTCTAGTAAAAAAACCCAGCATTTTGAAAATTCATTTGGTTATTTCACTTATAACCAGCTTAAACCAGAGTTATATGGTAATTTTGTGACGGTAAAAGATGAATTTGGTAACAATTTTTTTATTGCCACACCTGAACGCGCAATTATTGATTTTTTCTATTTTAAAACGAAAGGGCTACGGAAAATTAATAAAGATATTTTTGAGGAATCCTTTCGTTTACAAAACTTGGACTTGCTAAATAAAAGAAAACTACTTGCAATCACTAAAGAATTTAAACAAAAAAAATTAATAACACTTGTAAATTTATTGCTTAAACAAATTGAAGAAGAAAAAAGATAAAAAAACTAAAAATGATAGTTTAATATCGAAAGGGAAAGAAAAATGTATGATTATCTGGTGAATAAATTAGCTTCTTATGGTGCAAATAAAGATGAAAAGTATAATTATTTACGTGAATACTTGCAGCTTTTGATATTAAAAATTCTTGATGAAAAGAATTTTTTTCAGCAAATGGCATTTGTGGGTGGTACAGCACTGAGAATACTTTACGATCTTAATAGGTTTTCAGAAGACCTAGATTTTAGCTTGACTAAAAAAGAAAACTTTGACTTCAATTCTATGACTAATACTATTTTACATCAATTAAAAAAGCAAAATTTCGTTGTGGATGCGTTAATTAAAGAATATAAGACTGTGGTATCATCATTTGTTAAGTTCAATAATTTACTGCCTGAATTGGGGTTGTCTGCACATAAAGATCAGAAGTTATCAGTTAAAATTGAAATCGATTGTAATCCTCCTTCAGGTTTTCGAACAGAATTAACCATGATAAACAAAGAGTTTTTGATTGGAATTAATCACTATGATTTATCATCCTTGTTTTCAGGAAAACTTCATGCAATTTTATGTAGAAGTTATACTAAAGGACGAGATTTCTATGACCTTCTATGGTTTATTGCACGTAATACTCAACCAAATTATGAATTGCTCAATCATGCAATTGTTCAAACTGAACATCAATCGCTAGACTTGGATCGTAATATACTTAATGATTTGCTACGTGAACGGATTGAAAAAACCAACTTTCAAAAAGTACTTGAAGATACACAACCGTTTTTGATTGATCCCAATGAACGACGTTTTTTTCAAAAAGATTATTTTTTAAAATTAATTAAATGATAGAATAGTTAGCTATTCTATCTCTCTATCGTATAAAACACGTCGAAACCGCGTCCCAGTACACTGGCGTCTGTTTGTACGTTCCAGTTGGGTGTGATGTCATAGCGCAATCTGATAATGCTAATTGGATCAAATATACCTATGCTATAACTCACATGTAAGTTATGTCCTATGCGTTTTCCAATAGTGAAAGAAGGATTAATCATCACTGCATTTGTTGAAGGATTGTAAAGTGATTCATTTGAGAGTCCTAATTCTTCTAAGTCAAATGCATTTTGTAGTTCTTCAGTGACACTTGTTAGTCCCCCGCCTACTAAATTAAGCTGACTTGCTGCATTTAGGAGGGCTTGACCACCTTTGACAGACGTGACTTGATTTGTCGTTCTATCAAATAACATGAGTGACAAAATATCTGCATCTGAAAATCCACCAGGTTGAGAAAATAATTTAACTTGATAGTTTTTCAAACGTCCTTTGATATTAACGCCTACGAGAACTTCTCCAGACTGTGCAAGACCAAGCGATGTTAAAAAGCCTGCCCCAAGTGTTACATTAGCGCGAGTGCTGGTATGAACGACTTTAGAAGCGATCAAATCTACATAGGGGTTGTTAATTTTACCACCAGTGAATAACAATTTGCCTTTATCAATTTTCAACTTACGACCATATGCACTAAATTGACCATTTACAATATTAATTTCACCTTTTGCTGTTGTCATATCTCTAGGATCATAATGTAAGAGAATTTTTCCAACGACTTGACCATTTATGCCTTCAATATTAATAAAAGCATTATCACCCAGATTAATATTTAAATGACTTTGAAATTGAATAACCGATTTTTTTTCTTGATTTTTAGTATCGATAAAAACAATATCATCAGCTAGTGTAACACTATCACCTTCAAATTCATTTGTTTGAATTAAAGCTTTGTTGATTAAAACAGCACCTTTTAGCACAAAGACATGATCGATATAGCTTAAATTTAATTCTGGACTTGCAATAATTTTATATGATTGACTATTGGTTAGAGTAAGTTGATCACCATGAATCATTAGTTTTGTTGGGTAACCATTTTGATTTAAAAAGCTTTTTCCTGTCATGTAGACTGAATTGTTTCCGACTAATGCACTTCCTTTCCAGTCAATCGTTCCCCTGGCATCGCCTTGTCCAATAATCATGATGTTTTTTATTGAAGTGTTGTAATCAGGAACATTAATAGATGCATTCGTTAATTTAACATGACCTAAGATAATTGGCTTTTTAAAATGCCCCGATATATCTAAATTTATATTCAATAATCCTTTTGCATCATCAGTTTTAGGAATTAAATTTGCAATCCAACGTATATCATCCGTATTTAAAAATATTTTCCCGTTTATCCCATATTTTTTACGCCACATGAAATTAGCACATAATTTTTTATAGTTTGATTGTAAACATATGGGGTTAAGTTGAATGGTGTTCGTAAAAATAGTTAATTGCGTTGCGTTTTGAGTGTGCCAATCGCCAAAATCTTTTGAATAAAACGAGAAGTTTTCTATGCGTTCTTTCCAAGATCGGAAGAGCG
>JBFWPS010000037.1:0-11415 GCA_050249855.1 Gammaproteobacteria bacterium | reverse complement strand
TAATGGTCCTAATATATTTCAAATCTTGAGCGAAAAAGTCGTGGGTGACATGAATCTTCCATTTAAATGGATGTCGGAATATGCGTATTTTAATTCGACAGTTAAATCAGAATCAGAAGAAAAACTGCAGCAATTCTTTTCTCAAGTAACTGAAGATAGTCAATTAGAGCGAGATCGTGTAAGTATTAGCGTATTATCACGCGGGGGGTTGCTTTCAAATTCAACTTCTCCTGAAAGACACCCTACCCCAAATCTAGAAGAAAAATCTAAATATAATCCACACTAATATTTGATATATTTAGTCGTTTTAAAAAATAATTACCTGGTTTATTCAAATCCTAAAATTCTCAATCTGTTTTGGATCTAAATTTTCAGTATCTGAGCTTAAAGGGATAACTCTCAAAAAATTATTTAATAATTTGTACCCTTCTTCTGTTAATATAGACTCTGGATGAAACTGTAAGCCATAAATTTGATACTGTCTATGTTGCAGAGACATAATCTCACCCTCTTCTGAATAGCTAGTTGTCATGAGTTCTAATGGAAAATTATCTTTTGATACAATGAGTGAATGATAGCGAGCAACCATTAAAGGGTTTTTTATTTTATCAAAAATATCATCACCATTATGTGTGATCTGTCTTGCTTTACCATGTGTAGGTAATAATGCTTTTTTTATTTCTGCACCAAAAGCTTGTCCAATAGCTTGATGTCCAAGACAAATGCCAAGAATTGGTATTTTACTTCCCAAATGTTTAATCACATCCACTGAAATTCCAGCTTCATTGGGTGTACATGGGCCGGGAGAGATGACTATTGCATCTGGTTTTAAATCTTCTACCTCTTTAATTGTTAACTGATCAGATCGATATATTAATGTATTATATCCTAGTTGCTGGATATAGCGTGATAAGTTATAAACGAAGGAATCGTAATTATCTAAAACTAAAATCATTTTTTCCCTAATTAATTTCAAGTTGATAAAACATTTCGAATTGATACACTTTTAGTTATAGTCTCTTCATACTCTTCTTCTGGTGAAGAATCCAAAATAACTGCACCACCTACTTGATAGGTAATCGTATGCCCATGAAACAATAAAGTTCTAATGACAATTGATGTATCCATCGTACCACTAAAACCAATATAACCAATACTACCACAATAAGGTCCTCTTTGAGTTGGTTCTAGTTTATAAATAATTTGCATTGCTCGTACTTTGGGAGCGCCTGTAATAGAGCCACCCGGAAAACATGCTTCTAGAAGATCAAGGGCTGTATAATCAGATTTTATTTGACCCTCAACAACTGTAACTAGATGATGTACCGTTGGATAAGTTTCTATTCCACATAATTTTTTAACTTTTACGCTATTCGGATCACAAACTTTCGATAAATCATTTCTTAATAAATCTGTGATGATGATATTTTCAGAACGGTCCTTTTCGCTCATTAACAATTGATCTGAAATAATTTTGTCTTCTTCGGATGTTTTACCACGTGGCGCAGTCCCCTTTATGGGTCTTGTAGATACCTCACCATTATGCTTAAGTAACAAAAATCTTTCTGGCGATGTTGATAAAATTTGGTGATCTACAAAATTTAAAAATGCTGAAAATGGTGATGGATTATGGCTTCTCATTTTTAAATATAGATCATATTTGTTTTCAAGTCTAGAATCTAAAGTTGCTTTAAATCTATGCGATAAATTAACTTCAAAAATGTCTCCCTCTAAAATATATTTTTGAGCGCTCGCCACTAGATCAGCATATGTTTTTTTATTGAATGAGCTAACTAATTCAACTTCTGCGGTCATAGGCGCTGAAATTGATTGATTAGTCTTTTTTAAAATTTCAATATATTTAGAAATTTTGCTTTTCTCGTTGTCTAATGATATCCCGGCAGAAACAATCCAAGCTTTTTGTAATACATGATCAAAAGAAATAATGACGTCATATAACCCAATTGCCATATCAGCATATACTGATTCTTCTATTTTATGAGGTTTATTAATAACTTCTAAATAATGACACAAATCATATGAAAAATAGCCTAATGCTCCGCCTTGAAACGGTGGCAAATCATCACGATGTTCAACTTTAAATTTATCTAAAATGTTTTTTAGATACTTGAATGGGTTACTAACTTCTGTCCCACTAATAAAGCATTGACTATTTTTAATAAATATTGTTTCGAAAGGGTCTATTGCAATATAACTAAATCGATTAGTATCATCTAATTGTCTGGCAGCATCTGCACTATCGAGAAAAATCGCCCATTTTTCTTGTGAAAATGATTTAAATATAGAGGCAGGATCACCATAAGCAATTTCAACTGCAGAACTTTGTTTTTCCATTGTTCATACCTGGTCTAACTTCAAAGATTGTTCAACATGCATAGTATAACCAAGATTTGTTATTTCTGAAGCAAAAAAGGATGCCAAAGAGTCTCATCTTAAAGGATAACTTCAGTAACAATGATAATTGATTGACTTTCATTACGGTACGTTACATATTACGTAATATCCCGACACAGAAGAGGTTGCACATGTCTCGACCAGGTATCACCTATCAAACAGTTGCCAATGCTGCGGCAGAATTATTAGCACAGGATATCAATCCTACTGTTGAAACTGTACGAAACATTACAGGGACAGGGAGTCATGGAACGATTGCCATGCACTTGCGTACTTGGAAAGCAAATCAAGAAGAAACACAGCAAACTATTCTACAAGAAACACTACCTGAGAACTTAATTGCCTGTATGAAGGGCTTATGGCAAAGCGTGGTTAACGAAGCAGAAGAGAAAATTCAAAC
This sequence comes from Gammaproteobacteria bacterium, assembly GCA_050249855.1. Classification (GTDB taxonomy): domain Bacteria; phylum Pseudomonadota; class Gammaproteobacteria; order JBGSLN01; family JBGSLN01; genus JBFWPS01. The sequence continues at coordinate 8,600 of JBFWPS010000037.1, read as the reverse complement.
CATACAAGAAAATTATGAAGCTCAAAATGCAAGCCTTCAATCACAAATTCATATCCTTGCCACTGAAAAATTACAACTTCATGAACAACTAGGTCATTTACGAAAACAAAATGAGACTTTAACGAATAATCAAAACGATTTAGAACATTTAGTTTCAACATTGCAAAAAGAAAATAGCATTTTATTGTCAAAACAAGAAACTTTGTATATCCAATTAACAGGCAAAAAGACTCGAATTGAGGAATTGCATGACCTACATCGACAAGCCCAAGCTAATCTAGAACATTATAGAGAAAGTGTACGCGAAGACCGATTATCAGAACAACAACGCTTTACCTCCCAAATCCAACAATTAGAACAAACTGTTCAGCAATTACGAGATAACCATTCTACCCTCTCTCAAGAAAAAGTCGTTTTAATACAGGAAAATGCAAAAGTAAAACAAACATTATCAGAATTAGAAAAAGCTAATGAAACATTACAAATCCAAGCATCCAAATATCAACGCAAGCTTGTCGCATCTGAAAAAACATTGATTGAAACACAATTAGCATTGGAGCATGAGCAAAACCAAACTGAAATTTTAAAACAAAAAGCTGAAGCACAATATCAACTAAACATTGAGTTACAAGATAAAAACAAGTTACTACAGCATGAATTAATAATGGTAAGTGAATCATTAGAATCTTTAAAAACAAATAACGAACAACTTACAGATGAAAAATGGAAATTTGTTCAAGACAACGCAAAACTCCAAGGGCAGTTAGAACAATTGCAAATTCTTCTGGAAAAACAACGTGAATATAATTAGCAATCTTATAATAATTAAACCTATCTTAGCGTGATTTTTACCCTAAAAATTATCAAATCATTATATATAATTTTTTATCCGTAATTAATCATTTAAGAAGATATTTTTGTATGCTCAAAAGAAGTAAATACATCACTCACAAACCTGGGCAAAAATCAATTCTGTATTTTTATCCTTCAGCAAAACGTTTAAAACAAGACGAGAGTATTCGTAAAACACAATCGCAAGCCGGTAGCGCTTCTATAGCAATTCCATATAGAGACGATGGTCGAGGTAAAGGTGCTTTCTTTGATCATTTAGCTATCCAAAAAACTATAAATACACGAACGGTCATTTCAAGCTATGAAGGTGCTAATATAAGCCACCTAGAAGAATACGCTCGCGCCGTTACTTTTCATTTACCCTACAAAGCGCCAAATAAAATAATTCCTGAGGAATGCAGTAGTAAAGAATTCGATGGGCTATTGTTCATCCCAGGCACTACTCGTGAAAATAAAAAGAAGCAACCAAATGAATTCTTAATGCGTAATGCTCATGAAGATATTCTTTTAAAGCAGGCTCTTTTAAGAGGTCAACCTATATTAGCTGTTTGTGGAGGTGCTTGGAAATTATGGAAACATATGGGCGGAGATCTTAAAACAGTCAGTGGTCATTGTAGTGCTAGCATGCCCAGAATAAAAGAAACTTCCGGTAAAGTTGGAAACAATAGACAAATTCACCGCATTCAATTTACCTCCTCTGCTTTTATTATCAAAGCAGCTATGATGGCCGCCGATGACTTTAAACCTTCGGTTAACAGTGTTCATTGGTTATCAGTTGATGAAACTAAACCAGCACAGAATATGGAAGTATGTGCAGTTGCAATAAACGATCCAGAGATGGTTTCTAAACATCGCAATGGTGAATCCATGGAACCTGAAAATGGTTCTGCAGAGGAGTTTGAAGCAAAATTCGGTAGCCCTATTCTAGGTATTCAGTGGCATCCTGAAGCATATACTCATAATACGCCATCTGAATACGAATCAGAGAGCCATAGAGGAGTTATTCGATATATGCAGCAAGCTGGGTCAGCCTATGCAACTAAACGAAAAATGTTATTAGAGTATGGCAGACTTAACTTTGCTGAAAGAATTCCGAAAAAAGAAGGCAACTCTTTACTTAAAAATTCGAAGTTTTTGATTTTTTCAGAGGATAATACAAGTTACACTCATATGAGTGAAGCTAAACGTTCATTAAAATTCAAAGGTCAATATAATTATGACAAAGTACAAGCAAAAAAAATTGAGAAAAGAAAATTAGAATCACTTAGCTCTACTATACCAGATAAAAATGTTAATCTTAAATTTCGAAAACCACTTCTCTTATAGCTTAAAACGAAAAGCCACCTATTTTTTCAATAGATTGCTTTTAATATAAGCTATTACATAGATTATCTTTAACTCCAGACGACTACAAGACCTCATTGTTCAAAAATACAGTTTGCAATCTCACTTAGTTTAATTTAATGTTAATTAAACTATAAAAATATTGTTTTTTATCTCAAAAATGATTTATCACATGATTTTAATTATCTACTTTAAATCTGTGAAAAAATAAAAATTTTCTGAGCAAAATACTGCGCAAGGATAATGCTATGATAAATGGGTTATTGATTTTTATTGGTGCTGGTATTGGAGGTGTACTTCGTTATTGGGTTTCTAATGGCGCTTATTGGTTGTTAGGTCGAGAATTTCCCTACGGCACCTTAGTAGTAAATGTAAGTGGGTCTTTATTAATGGGATTTCTTTTTGTTTTGATCATCGAACGATTCAACGGATTAGGAACACATTTGCGCTCATTGCTATTAATTGGATTATTAGGTGGATACACCACTTTTTCTTCCTTTTCCATAGAAACAGTCACGCTTTTTGAAAATGGTGCTTGGTTAAATGGCATTATGAATATATTTTTGAGTATTATTTTGTGTATCATAGCAACATGGTTTGGTATTACTGCAGGGAGACAATTATGAAAACAATTGACGTAATCATGGTAAGAATTTATATGATGGAATCAGAAAACCTACTCAATACGACTATAAACTATTTACAAAATGAAGCAAAAATTCGTGGCATTAGTGTGTTTCGAGCCATTAGTGGTTTTGGTGAAACTGGGACTCATAGGACCTCATTAATTGACCTTTCCTTAAATTTACCACTTGTTATAGAGTTTTTCGATAATGAAGATAAAACCAAGTTGGTATTGGAACATTTGGCAACAACTATCAAGCACAAACATATTGTATTTTGGGAAGCTAAGATTAATGAATAACGCTCTTCACCATTTTAATATAATGGTAACCATTAAAAAATAATTACCTACCAAGTCATTGTTGCCAAATGCCTAAAAGAAACCTCTGTCGGTGAATTAGTATCAACACCTGATTCAGTTTGTAAGTCTCTAAGCTTTTCAGCAAGAATACTTATTCGAAATTGAGCTAAAACACTTACTGAAGGCATCTTAATTTCTGAGCAATGGCTTAAGGGGCATCTGTTTCTGATAACTTAACTTTTGTCCCATTTGGAGAAAAACTCTATGAACTTGAACGCAAAGGATAAATATGAAAAAAATATTAGTGAGCGCATGCTTATTAGGTCACAAAGTTCGCTATGATGGAAAAGACTGCTTACAATCCCATCCGCGTTTACAAAATTGGATTGATTCAGGAAATGTTGTTTTCATATGTCCAGAAATGGCTGGAGGTTTGCCTACTCCAAGACCACCAGCAGAAATACAAAATGCAAAAACAGGAAAGGACGTATTGGCAGGCTTAGCTAAGATAATCAATACAAATGGAGATGATGTTACTTCCCAATATATCGCTGGCGCACAAAAAACTTTAGCGCTTGCAAAAAACCATCATATTGAAATTGCCATCTTGAAAGCACGTAGTCCCTCTTGTGGTTCTAAGCAAATATACGATGGGACTTTTTCAAAAATGCTTATTCCAGGAATGGGAACAACGGCAGCACTGCTAACTCAGCACAATATTCAAGTGTTTGATGAAGATCATATTGATGAAGCATTAGATAAAGCCGAAATCTAAATAACCATGTATCTTAAAACTCTCTCAACCAACGTAATCAATATATGGGGCAAAGAAGGAAAATCCTGGCTCAATCAATTGTCGAAAATCATAGAACGATTATCTGAGCATTGGCATTTGTATGATATAAACCCTGTTGAAAATATGAGTTATAATTATGTTGCTAAGGCAACATTAAATAATAAAACACCTGTTATATTAAAAGTTAGTTTTGATAAACAACTAATAACCGATGAATATCGTGCATTGAAGCATTTCAATGGCCAAGGTGCTATTAAAGCATTGGATATTCACCATGATTTGAATGCGTTATTACTAGAACAAGCTATTCCCGGAGAGCTATTAAAAAGCCAATACATGAATGACCTTAAAAACACTATTAAACTTTATTCAAATGTTGTTAAAAAACTTGCATTACAACCTAGACCAGATAGCCATTTTACACATGTAGAAAAATGGTGTGATACTTTAGAGAGAATCCATGATAATCATATAGAAACAGATCATATAATCAAAGCGAAGAATCTCAGAAATTTCTTATTAAATTCAGTTGAAAGCCAATATCTTTGCCATGGTGATTTACATTTAGAAAATATTATATACATCATCATAACAAGTGGCTTTGCATTGACCCAAAGGGCATTATAAGTGAAGTAGCATTTGAAGCAGCCGCATTTGACTTGATTAATAAAAATGAATGGTCTGAAACTGAAACCATACAAGATAAAATCGTCATGCGTATAAACCTATTAGCAAACAACCTTGGAATTGATAAAAATCGACTACTTGCCTGGATTTTCTTGCGTACGATTATATCAGCACAATGCTTTATTGAAGATGGTGGTGATCCAAATGAAAAACTAAATTTAGCATCCTATCTCTATCCCCTGTTCAAAGAGAAAAGTTATACAGTATTGCAATCACCTAATATTACAATACCCCTCGCAAGTAAACTCATAGCTAATCAATTTCCTCAATACGCTCATCTACCAATTACATCGGTTAAAAAACAAGGCCACGATCATCGAACTTTCAGACTCGGAGATAATATGCTAATTAGAATGCCGACCGAGCAATCTTACGCTTTAAAAATTCCTAAAGAACAAAAATTACTGCCTCTTCTTAAGCCATATTTGCCAATAGCTATTCCTGAACCGATTAATATGGGTTCCCCATCTTCAGATTACCCCTTCCATTTTTCGATTTACAAATGGATAGAGGGTATAAGTGCAAATCATTTAAAGATCGACAATGAAAATTTAGAATCTATCGCATTATCTTTAGCAAAGTTTTTAAAGGCACTACATAATATAGAAAACATTGACGGACCAGCTCCCGGACAGCACAATTGGTGGCGTGGTGATCATGTCAGTGTTTATGACAATGGTACTCGCAAACAAATCCAAGAACTCTCGAACATTATTAATAAAAATAAAGCAATCAAGCTTTGGGAATGTGCTTGTAGAACAAGATGGAATAAAAAACCAGTATGGATTCATGGTGATTTTGCCAGCGGAAACATTGTTATAAAAGATAAAAAACTTTTCGGAATCATTGATTTTGGTGGAATGGGCATAGGTGATCCAGCTTGTGATTTGGTAATCGCTTGGACATTCCTTAATGGAAAATCTCGTGAAATTTTTAAAAAAACAATTGGATTAGACAAAGATACATGGCTTAGAGCCAAAGCATGGGCTTTATGGAAAGCAACTTATGAACTTTGCCAAATTCAAGATAAAGATAGTGAAGAAGCATATTATCATAAAAAGATTATTGATGAAGTTTTGAAATATGATTAAAAAAATAATATCAGGTGGACAAACAAGGGTGGATTCAGCTGCTCTAGATGCGGCAATACTAGCTAAAATCACCTATGGTGGTTGGTGCCCTAAAGGACGTATAAATGAAAATGGCGTTATTAGTAAAAACTATGATGCTTTAAAAGAAATCTCAGGTAATTTTAAAAACGAACAAGAAAACTATGATACAAGAACGAAATACAATATACACGACTCAGATGGAACATTAATTCTAGTCCCCAGCATCCCATTACCTGTTAAAATTAAAGATGGGACTTTACTTACTATACAAGAAGTTCAAAGGCAGAAAAAAACACACATAATGATTGACTTATCCAAATCACCGCAAGAAAATGCTGAAATTATAATTTGCTGGATTAAAGAATATAAAATAAATATACTTAATGTTGCAGGACCGCGGGAATCAAATTCGCGAGGAATATACCATTTAAGCTTGGAACTCTTAATTAGAACTTTTCCATATACCGCAAATAATTATGTATATAAATCAAAATTTTAATTATAAATTCAAAAACCATAGAGAAATATATGAAACTTTTAAGCTTGAATATTTGGGGTGGTCATTTAAAAAATAACTTGCTTGATTTTTTTTCGATAAATAATGATATTGATTTATTTTGTTTGCAAGAAGTTTACTCTGATGCCAATAAAAAAGTCTCAACAGATGACTGATATGTTTGCTTAAATATATTCGAAGAATTACAAGCGACGCTTTTAGAACATCAAGGATTATTTTGCCCTATTGTAAATAATATTTATGGCATTTGTATCTTTATTAAGAAAAATATTCAAATTAATCACACAGGAAAAGTTTTAATTCATGATAATCCACGTTATGTTGGTTTGGGCCCTACACATTCACGATATTTACAATGGGTAGAATTAATTGTTGACGATCAAACATATACAGTAGTTAATGTTCACGGATTATGGAATGGCGCTGGTAAAACAGATACATCAGAAAGAATTGCACAATCACAAAATATTAAAAAATTTGTTGACACCATCAATCATAAAAAAATTATATGTGGTGACTTTAACTTGCGCCCAGACACAACTAGTTTTGAAATAATTTCAGAAGGTCTAAACGATCAGATCCAAATAAACAATATTATTTCAACTCGATCAAAATATTATGAAAAATATGAAAAATTTGCAGACTATATATTCACATCACCAGATTTATCAGTGAATGATTTTAAAGTATGGCCCGATGAAATATCGGATCATCTTCCCTTATTCCTAGATTTCCAATAGTAAGCTAACACTAGCACCGATAAATTTCGGTGCTAGTGTATCAATTAAATCACAACGAACCATAAAGTATAGAATTGTTGTGTTTACTGTCAATTGAACGTCTTTTTTAACCAAGCATTTGCTTTAGCGCTAGATCGTGCTTTGAGATCTGCCTCGAATTTAGCATACTGCTTAAGTTCTTCAGAATTAAGTACTTCTTTAACCCAACTGTGTTCTATTTGCTGTGACATATGATATACCTCTATTAATTCAATGATTTTTTCCCAAGGAATAGATTTATTATCGCTACATTTTGCCGTTATGCATTTTAAAATTGAAGTTGCTTCTAAAAGCGCTGCAGCCATTTCATGCAATAATTTAGCTTGCAACGAAAAATTTTTAATCATATCGTTATTATTGTTCAACAAGGTCTTGATTTCAGATAACTTGAAACCAAAAAATTTCAATGCGATAATTTGCTGTAACTTTAATAAATCCTTTTCAGAGTATAAACGATAGCCATTACTTTGACGCAAACTAGGTTTAAGCAAACCAATGCAGTCGTGATGGTGTAATGCACGTACCGATACTTTTGAAAGTTTACTTAATTCATTTGCATACCATTGCTTCATTGCATTTCCTGCTTGAGACGAACTCTAAGGTATGACGCAACGTCATAGTCAAGTACTCTTTCAGTTTTATAAACATATTTATTATTTAAAAAATTCCCAGTCTTATATGTATATTATCTTTTTAATAACATAAATACTAATAAAGCAATCTACTAGGGTTTCTCTTACTATGAGTTCTTCAGATTTTGCTTAATCTATGTTCAATATTTATAACCATAAGAAAACAACTAATAGACTTTATTAGAAACTATTTATCTCTTATACATATGATTGTTAAATGTTTCTCCAGAAATTATAGCTAATTTCCTACAGATTTTACTGCTCATCTCGTTATATTTAGATAATCAAAAATGTTAAAGTGCATTTGAAAAATAATTTTTCAAGGGTGATATTATGAACAATCTCATTATTTACATGTCAAGTCATTTAGCAATCATGGAATGGCTTGTGGTTTTCGAAATTGTTTTAGTAATACTCGCCGTATTCATTTTCGCAAGCAAATATAATACGTTTGCTCTTTATCATAAAAATCCTCATGAGAAATATATTCCAACTACGTTAAACTCATCAAGACAGCCCTATGATCAGCTAAATGATAGTCTCGACCCAAATTACATATGGGCACGCTTACAAGCACAAAAGAATTTTACTAAGCATTTAACTGCGGTAAAAAATCCATCGCAAACTCTGTACACCATGGAAAGTCGCCTCAGAGGCCGTTTAAATCAAAATAACGTTAGTTATTCTAACTAACATTCATACCTATCCTTTATGGGTTAAATACTTCAAAAAAAGCATTTTACACACATTCACATTTTATACGATTGATATAAAATTATCCATGAGATTTGCTCTGAAAGATGCTAATTGCTAGTTTTTAACTAATTATTATATAGTTAATTAGAATTTAAATGGTCTTATATATGAGTTATACTGCTTATTTTGGGGAAGAAGAAAATGAGCTACTCAGAAGACTTTAGAAAAATGGTTTTATCTCATCTAGATGCGGGTGCGAC